>JANMTN010000064.1:0-15852 GCA_031390685.1 Desulfobulbaceae bacterium | reverse complement strand
ATCAGATACGGTTTGTTTGCACGTATAAACAGGGGTTTGGCTTTTTCTGCATCCAGCACGCGGTAGCGGAAATCAATCATGTGCCCGCCCGCGGACATACGCAGGCTAGTAATTTCAATACCCCATTGTTCTGTTACTTCCTTGCCAACGTTCTTTGTGCCCGAATCAACCGCGACACAGGCCGTCATGAGAAAAAATAACCCCCATACCCACCCTGAAATAATCCGCGTTGATGATAAAAATCGTCTGGCGTTATTCAGTATAGGCATTGAACCCTTTCTCATTCATTATATGACCGCTCATTTAAAATCCGTCCTGTGATAGGCGGGTTATATATTGGGAGGATTGAATGTTGTCCGCCCCTTGTGATAGCCGGGATGAACATACTCCACGGAAATGGCTGGATGTTCAGATACACCAGCATTCCTCCCCCCGGAGCACCGTTGCTGGATAATGACAGACTGCGGTCATACAGAGCATAGGTTCCGAACTTAGTCGGACGCCAGATTGCGTCAAGGGTTTTTCCTGCCGCGAGCAGAACGGAATATTGCTCCCGCGCATACGGGTAGCGATTGCCGTCTTCGGCGATAATCTTCATATGCGGGCCCTGCAGCACCGGGACATGGGACATGAGCCCGGCATTGGCAAACCGGATAAGCAGATTATTGTTGACCTGAGCGTTTCCATTCATGACCGGTATCGATTGACCGGAGGAATAGGCCTTACCGTTGACCAGAAAGTATTTGGGTTTGTAACTGAGCGGAGTCGCGGATGCCGCCGTTCCGTGCAGGGCCGGATCAATTTCACTGAAAAGGAGCAGGACTTCGTTGGTGGCTTCTGAATATTCTCCCACTACCAGGGCGCCAAACAGCCCCATATGAACCTGTTTGGCGGGGTTGCTTCCGCTCTGATATAGAAAGGTCCCGGATTTGATGTTGTTCCACGTATAGCTGGCCGTCCCTCCAGCCGGGGCTTCGAGGGTGAAAGCCCTCACCCTTTGCCTTCCCTGGCCATCCGTGATGACTTGGGGAGTCAGGATTGTATTCTGGCCCGGAATCACGATGGAAACAGGCTCACTGAGGCAATTACGCAGGTTTATGGTCAGACTGGCGCCGGGGGCTCCTGTCTGCCGGGGGCCGACATCCCACGCAACCGGTGTGCCAGGGCATGATCCAGGATCCGGTATGAATCCCCACATTCTAATCGGAGTCACCGAATCCGGCGGAGTCCACTGGCCTTCCACGGCAGCCAGATCCAAGGCAGAGGAAGATGAGGCTACGGAGAAAAACGCAACCAGGAGTAAAACCGGAATCCTCAGGCTTTTCAACAAACTCGTCCTGCTCATAACTCTCACCTTTCTCTGTTATTGTATCGGGACACCCGGTGCTTCGATAATCAACATTGTCATCATGCCTCCGGGAAAAATATCAAAATTAACCATCTCTTTCTCGGTGTGCGAATGCCACATGAAGGTATATCCACCATTAGGATTAAGCCCTCCTTGTCCAGGCGGCAGGGCATTGACTAACCCGAGGAACGGACTGCCGCTGAAAAATCCGCCGAAGGTCAACTCCTGGTTTGTGGGCAGCGCGACCGGAAAGGGCTTGTAATGGTCAGGACAGTATTCGGATGTGGTGTCGTCAAAGTCATCGCCATTGGTGTCGGTGCAGGTATGCGCGAATCCTGGACCCTCCGCAGGAGATCCGTAAATATCCCAGCCAAGTCCTTTGCCGGTCCATTCAAAGATTGCGTCAATGGTACTGCCGGGTTGCGACTGAATGGTGAACACCTCGGTGCTGAGATCAGCCCCCTTATCCGGTGCACTCTCGAGGAGTCGTCCATCGCGGGCGATAACCCGGGCGTGGTTTCCATGATGATGAAAAGGATGGAGATCGCGTCCGCCTCCGACAACCCTCATCAACAGCTTTTCCCCCGGATGCATCATGGGCATGCAGTTATACGGCTGGTACGGCAGCCACGGAGCCATGGGTTCAGCCATGGTGTCTGGAGCGGCACGGCCGTTGATGAACCAGAGCACCGGAAAATAATTTGCAAGATAATTGGTGCCAGTCACCCCTGCTGGTCCGAAATTCTCAACCGCCTGGTGAATTCGGGGATCCATTTCGCTGAGCATAAATAGGGTCTCCCGATCAAACTGCGCGTCCTGATGGTTATACGCGTGATTGGCTCCAGCAGAGGGACGGACGATAATTGCCCCCATCAATCCCATCTCGATTTGGAGTGCGGAATCGGTCCCACTGTAATATGTATAGGTTCCGGGATTGGTGGCAGTAAATTGATAAGTCACTGTTTTGCCTGCCGCCGCTTCATTGGTCAGAACCCCGGGAACCCCACGGTCGGCAGGGATAATTGTGACCTGCTGGCCGGGAAAGACTATGGAAACGTTGGGCGGCGTCCCGCTCCCAGCAACGGTCAGGCTGTTGGTCAGTTTAACCTGCACCAGATCGCCTTGATTTACAATTAATGTCGGAGCTGGATACTGGGCCAAACCGGCGCCATTTGCATATCCCCAGATGAGATAGCTTCCACCGTCCGGAGTTGAAATATGGCCGGTTGTTGCCGTCAGGTTAAACGTGGTTCCCGTAATACCGTCGATCATCGCTCCTGCATTGACTGTCAACAGTATCATGAACGCGGCACTGAGAACGATAACCTGGAACGCCGTTCTGATAACTCTCATATGCATCTTGCCCTCCCTTTTTCAGTTGACCCTGATTTCTGTCATCATACCACCCATACCGTTGACCTGTTCCGCATCGTTGCTCAGATAGTTCAGGTTGGTGGTATAGAGGAAGTATTTCGACCCTGAAGTCGCATTTGCAGGGATATCAATGATGGCATCAACAACCTGACCGCCTCCGATCGTGACCGAGTTTGTCTGGTAATACAGGTTTTTGCCATCCGGACCCCGCAACAGCTTCGCATCCATGCCAATTACTGTCATCGGCACGCCCATGGTCCCCAAAGTATAAAGCCGGGTCACATTCAGGTTGGAAATGCGCAGCAGTACCCGCTGCCCCGGCGCAGCGGTGATCAGGGAACTTTCCTTCTGGGAAACCTTGCCGCCGTTTGCTGTGGGTGCCGCGAGCGGCAGGGGGTTGACCGTATCCGGATACCCCCGGCCATTGAGCATGGGGTAGTTATCCACCATCAGGGCGAAGGGCAGGGGCTGAACCCCTTCGCTGGCATTATGAAAGGCGGAGTCAAAGGACCCGATCTGGATCGGAAAATCTACATCGTAGCCGGTAGAACCGTCACCGTCATTGTAGGCAAACCGGGTATAATTCCTGCCCCCGTAATTTTTGGCGGTCCCATCCTGGGTCGGGCGCACATAGAGATTGCCCAGCATGCCCATTTGCATGTGTTCGGGGGCTTCTACATGACAATGATACATGTACGTACCCGGATCATTTATCTTGTAAAAATAGGTCAGACTGGAACCCATGTTGATCGCAATCGCGGCGTCCGGAACGCCGTCGAAAATCGGCGCAGCCTGAGGGAACCCGTGGTAATGAACGCTGTGCGGATCAAAAAGATCGGGACGTTTCACCATGCCTACATTGGTCAGGGTCAGATATAATTCATCCCCTTCTTCGAGTACAATTGGCGGTGCCGGAAAGATTGCCCCCAGCATGCCTTCCATCATGACATCATCCGCAACGGCCGGAGGCACCGGCCTGGTGACCAAACCTGTCAGGTCAGAAAAACCGAAAATATACTGGGATAAGCCATCGGCCATGGTGATGAAACCGTCACCCGCGCCAATATGCATGCACTTGGTAACTCCCGGTTTGTATGCAGAGTCGGTGAGATCGGGTTCCCCAGGTGATACCCACCTGGCATCACCATCGATGTCGCCTGGACATTGCACGGAAACTGCGGCGTTTGCCGGAAGCACCGTTATCATGGACAGGAAGCTGCCCAGGGATACGGCCATGATTGAATACTTGAGCGTAGTGGTCATATATCACCCCTTTTCTACTGTTCCCGCCGTTTTTTTATCTTAGGCATGATAACTATGAAGAAAATTAAAGCCAGGCCGCTCAGGATCAGCCCGACCAATATATACCTGAACATGGTGCTCTTTGGTTCACTCTGCTGCCGGGTATTGGCAAGGGATGTTCCGGACGGCTGATCCGCCTGAGTCGCCGACAGGGAACTTTCCACCCCGTTTCCGGGAAGGGATGCATCTCCAGGTACCGGACTGGAGAAGGCCTGGCCGGCCACTTCCCCTTCCGCAAGCGGCGTCGATGTGTTGTCGGGCGGATTTATCCCTTCATCCCCCGTGATCGCGCCCATGGTCAGGAGTTGGTTGTCCTTAATCGAGACGTCCTTCCCGTTGACAATGTCGGGAACATTTCCGGTCAGGGGAGAAACGGTTGCGCTTCCCGAATCATCACTGCCGGAACCGGCGAAATGTCCTCGTCCGGGCATAATACTCTCCACCATCCCGGCCAGTTTTTCCTTAGCCGCGTCAATGGTCCCCGCCAGACCGGCAATCATCCCGGCCGGTACGGCGGCTGTCGAGGTTTGCGGTCTTGCGCCGGTCTGGATGGTGTCGGTTACCTTTTTACTTCCGTCCCACCTTAACAGGGGTATCGCTGCTGGTTGTACTTCATCCGCCCCGATATCCGTAGCCGGTCCAAAAGGCCTGGGCTCTCGGTCAAAATCAAGGCCAAGTTCCAGGAAGGCCGCCAAAGGTCCGTTCGAACCCGCCTGCCCAGTCCCGAGGTGATAATTGCTTCCCAAAACTGTAAGGGGGGTAAAACGGATATTGATGGCATTGCCGCCTTCATCCACCACGGTGGTCGATTCGACAGTATTAAAGTAGGCGCCAATAAATCCGGGATCAACCAGGCTGTTCGTCGTATCCGTTCCGCCCAGCGTATAATCAAAGCCGGTGGCGGGATTGGTCAGGCTTGTGAGGATGCAGTAGTCCGGGTTGAGATGGGGGGCTGCGCTGGAGACCGATCCCATGACATGAAGATCCCAGTACTCCCCGGCGGGATTTACCGCCAGGCCGCCGGCCCCGCCGTTCAATGAGGCAACATTGTAGAACGAACGATTCTGCCAGATGATGTTGTTTACCAGTTGGGGATTGGAGTAGGTTGGCTCACCTGGAAGGGTAAACAGGCCCTGCAGGATGGTACTGTGCAGCCCGGCAACGATTCCCGCCGGTTGCGGGGTGGAATTCGCCTGTCCGGCCTGGAATGTCAGGGCGCTGGTGGCGGTGCTGTCATTGCGGGCAATAGTGTTGTTGACAATATTGGCGCGGACGACATCCTGGAGGGAAATTCCCGCCCCGGAATTGCCGGCCACGTTGTTGACGATCATATTGTTGAAAATGTCCAGCCGGTACCAGGTAGTGTCAACACCAGGCGAAGCCGCCACATCATCGCCGTTAACGGCAAAGGCGCGGATGCCGCCGCCGTTGCCGGAACCGGTCATGTTGCCCTGGATCAGGTTGCCGTCAATGGTCACCGATCCTGACCCCGTTCCCCCGGCGGTATCGCCGCCGATAAAAATCCCGGCACCGTCACCGGCCAGCGCCAACAGGGCGCCATAGAAGACTTCGTTGAAAAGGATCCGGTTCTTGCTGATGACATTGTCACCGAGACTCAGGCCCCGGTGCTGGATGCCGCCGCCGTTATAGCGGCCGAAGTTGCCTATGATGATATTTTCATCAACCAGGTAGCCGTCGGATCCTTCATTCAGCGCAATACCGCCGCCGCCCTGGATGCCGCCGTTTCTGTGGATCTTGTTGTGGCGGATGATAACACCGTCGTTAATAGGATCAAATCCAAGCCCCTGCAAGCCAAGATCTGGTGCCCCGATGGCAATGCCGCCGGCGTAACTGCCCTGGTTATTGGTGATGTTGTTGTTGCTGATCTCGAGCCCCACGGCACCGCTGAAAACGAAGATACCGCCGCCGGCTTTGGATCCAAGGATGGTGAAACCGTCGATGGCCGCCTGGTCGGGCAAGGTGAAGGGATTGCCCGGATTAAAGGTCTGGCCATTGGGAAAGAGGGTTGCCCCTACGACGAAAACACCGGGAGCTTCTCCCGCGGAGAAGGGGGTATTGAGGTTATATGCGGTAATTATTGTGCCTGGATCCAGTGCATTCACGCGGGTGTGCCAGGCGTCCAGACGGTCGAGCGGGGTGGGATTGCCGTTGATAACCGAACCGGCCCCTCCGCCCTGCAGTCGCACGGGCTTGTTCATGACGACGTTTTCATTGAACACACCTGTGCCGACCAGAATGATGTCGCCGGCAACCGCCGCATCGACGGCAGTCTGGATAGACCCGAGTGCCGCGACCGTGCGAACAGTCAGGCCGGAGCAGTCCACAATACTCAGGGTCACGCCGATCTCCGAGACCAGGCCGTTGTCTCTGGTCACCATGAGTCGGCCGGTGGCGCTGCCGGCAGGCAAGGTTAACTGGATTGCCGTATTGTTCCAGGAGACCACGGTGGTGAGTGCAACGCCGTCAAGAGTGACCCTGCCATTGCCCTGGGCGGTGCCGAAACCGACATCCCTGATGATAGTTGGCAGGCTACTGAGCGCCGGGTACTCCGGATTACGGATCGTGATGGTTCCGCCGGGAGTCGCATTAATGGTAACTGTCGCCGGCAGGGGATTTGCATTTGTGCAGACAAGGGGACCCGCCTGGGTGTTGGTGGTAACCGCATGGATCACCGGGGTGCCGTTGGCAGGACCGGTGTCGAGCCGTACGCCACTTGCAGCAAAGGCTGTAATCGGCACAATGGGAGTATCCAGATAGCTGGTGGTCCCCGGCATGTAATGAAACGTCCAGGGGGTAACCGCATAATCCGGGTCGTAAAAGAGGTCCGGGGTCACGCCGTCCGCCAGGAAGGGGTCATTGAGGACCACGGTGATCATGCTGGGCGATACCCCGGTGGGCGACGGCACATTGACTGTATAGGTCGACGGAAGCAGGGCGTTGTAGCCGCCGAACTCATCGGCGTACACCCGTACCAGCTCTTTTCCCTTCCAGTCCCTGAAAGATACCGGAATCCAGGCCGCGGCCAGTTTTTCACCGTAGATGGGGCTGGCCTGATTGAACTCGGCACCGAGGTCGTTGTTGACAAAGCCGACAGCCCGCGCCGCCTTGGGCACCTGGGTGAACAGGAAGAAATCAGCAGCGGCATTCTGTCCCGTGCCCATGTTGACCTGCTTCCGGTCGCAATATGGCCTGACCTCTCCGGCAAAAGGCGCCGGGGTAACGCCGTCAAACGACATGAAGGCGGGCACGGGGTGCAGGTCGCCCACGCAGACCGGCGGCAGGAGCAGCGGACTCGGGATGTAGGTGTCACCGAAGTCTACGTTCTTGTCTTCCTCTTTAAGCAGTTCATACCCTGGTGGCGGGACCGACTCCACAATGTAAGAACCTCTCGGAAGACCGGCTGTTTCCGTGCTTCCCGAGGCAATTCCACCGGGATGGTAAGAGTCAAAGGCATAACCGCCGTCAAATATGCCGGGTCGAACCTGGTTCCAGGTGCCGAAGCTGTCGGCACACTCGTTGATGTAACCAAGGCCGGTAAGAAACGGCAGATTCTGGATGCAGCCGCTGGGCTTGCTGTCGTCCCAGCTGTCCGTGGTGGCAATCTGGATGGCGTCGCCGGCATTAAAAACTCCCACGGTCTGGCCCGGGTAACTGCGATCAGTGTCTTCCGGGCCCGGTGAACCTGTGAAACCAGGGGCTGCCGCATACACCGGCGCCCACTGGAATGGGTAATTGTCCACGTCGGCCAGGGTCACAACCGTATCACCGTTGAGGTCGTCAACGACCCCGTCGCTGCCGGGAAGACCGGTGGCGTTGACAACCATGTCTTGATACAGGTTGACCTGCACTCTGGGGATGCCTGGCTCCCAGGTTTCGGCTGCCGCGTAACGCGGATCATTCTCGGCATGGGTCACGGCATAAAAGACGATGCCGGTAATGCCGCCGTTCTCCCCAGCTTTGTAACTGCTCTTCCCCCATTCGATCAGGTTGGTCTGGCCCAGGAAAAGATGCATGGCCTGGGTGAGGACCGGGCCGGTCTCAGTACGGTAATCCAGCGTCCCGTGCACGTTGAACGGGTCGGCGGGATTCTGGGGCTGGGGATTCTTGCTGCCGTTCGCGGGCCAATCAGGGCCCGGGATGGGGCCGCCGTAATCGACCGCCGTAGTCATGCCCGTGGCCTTAAACCGGGCGAAGTCAACCTCCACCACCAGCCATTTGAAGTAAGGAAAGACCTCGTCAAAGGGCACGAAGCCGTCTCTGTCGGTGGGAAAAGTCTGATAGATGGTACCGTCCCGGAACCTGAGGTTGACGTTCTGCTCCGGGATGCCGGGCTCCCCGGGGTCACGGAAGCCGTCTTCATCCGCGTCGAAAAACACGTAGCTTTCCAGAGCGCCGAACCAGCGGAAGGTCAGGACATTGCCTAAAGTAACGGCATCGCCTGTCCCGGCCACGCCCGGTGGAACGGTGACGGTGTAGAAGCCGAAAATGGTATCCAGATTGGTGTCCCAGGTAATCAGTTGGTAGGTACCGGGAGGCACGTTATTAATGACAAAAGAGCCGTCTTCATTACAGGCCGCCGCGTACTTTCCTGCCACGGCTGTTGTCTGGCCTCCAGGCTGAACCAGCGGATCATTGAGGCCGACCCATCCTCCTGCAACGGGTATCCCCGGGAAGAAGCCCTGAAGAGTCGGCGGCCGGGAAAAATGGTTCATCCTGAGTGTTCCGGTGATGGTCCCGGTTGCGGCGGCAGGCGGAGTTTGATTCCACTCCAGGGTGGTGAAGGTCTGGCCCTGGAAGGTGGAAGTGGCCGGGCTTATCTTCAGAAAACCGTAAAAGACATGGTTGAAGCCGGTGCCAAATCCTTCTACAAAGAGTTTGGGCTCGTTCGCCTTGACCCAGGCATCCACCGTGGGCGTCCCTTCGATGGTGGAGGTCTGCGACCATTTCATGGCAGCGCCGGCATCGTCAAAACCGGGAGGCACCACCTTAACGCCGTACTTGCCGGGAACGAGGTATTTGATCAGGACCTCGCCCACCCGCAGGTTGTAGGGGTTGGCGGCGGCGCCAGCGTTAAACTGACCCTGGGTCAGGGTAGTGATGACACCGTTTCCCAGCATGGCAACTGTGGGGTTGCCGTCGACATCAACTATTGCCTGTCCGGTTATGGGGTCAAACGCATACTGGGTGCCCAGGGGGTTGCCGAAGGCATCCTGCGTAAGCTGGCCCGCGGCATCGGACACGATAATCGTGGCGCCACCCAGTCCTTGTTCCTGCGGGTTAGCAATGCTGTTGATGGGGTTGTGGTCGACAAAGGCAAAGAGAGAGATCTGCGCGGTAGGCAGGGGCAGAGGGTTCACCGTGACGGTGACGGTAGCCGGGTTCGGTGCTACCACCACCGTTCCACTGATGGAATACCCCGAATTGGGGAGCACGGATATAAAATACCGCTTATTGGCATCCAGCGGGCTGTTAGAGGCGTCTGTAGTAATGGTGACACTGTTGAGGGCTACTACTTGCCCGGTGTTTACGACCGGGGCGTGACTGTTGTGGATGTCGGTGCTGATTCTGACCCGTACCGGGACACCAGGCACCGTGACGTTGGTATTGTCTTCTTCCAGCAGCCAGCGAAATCCTCCGGTAATGGGAGCGCCGACAGGGTCCACCACGTTGACGACAAATGCCCGGGCGTTTTCAGTAAACAAAGCACAGAAGGCCAGTGCCAACAGAAAAATCGCCCAGGTACCGCCCCGCCTGTCAGTCAGTTTCCGGTTCATAATTCTCCTCCACACATCTTTATATTCTGAGATCACGCGTAAAATAAAGTTCGAAGAGCCAGGAAGGAAAGCAAAGATAAACGCAGCCGAAGAGGCACTGTGTTTACCGATTGAAGACCAGCGCGTTCCATCAACGGTTTTGTTCTGATTTGCAGACATCAAGCCCCTCCATCGTTCTGATTTATCCTTGCTGCGGCAAAAAGTGCAGGTAAAAAAAACCGTCCAGATCAAGATAAAAAAACTAAAAACTACTCTATATTTTCAGGATGTATTAAAATTGGATGGAAGTCATTATCAATTCACATCTAATCCTTTATATTTTCGTTTACACTCATATTAGATGAGAGTCAATATTAATTCTCATCTAATATTAATTCTTGTGTATAAGGTAGGCATATATTAGATCAAAACACGAACAGAGATGGCGGTGATTTTCTTTCCATGTACCTGAATAAACAGGTTATTATGGTTGTCTTTGCGTCTGGGGGATTCCCCAGTGCAGTTTGTTGCGGAGAATGGAGAAGTAATCCCGGTGGGGAGAGATGATCAGTTGCAGGGGGTGTTCCGCCGCCTCAATCTCCAGTGTCTCATCTTCCTGCATGTCCCAGGCCGACTGGCCATCGATGATGATCTTGGCGTAATGTCCGGGGCCGTCGTCAATCCGGGTGGTGAGTCTGGTCTCAGGAGGCAGGAGAACCGGCCTGCTGCTCAGCATGAAGGGGCAGATGGGGGTGACAAGGATGGCTGCCAGTCCTGGATAGACCACCGGCCCGCCAGCCGAGAGATTATAGGCGGTGGAGCCGGTGGGGGTGGAGAAGATCAGGCCGTCGGCCTTGTAGGTGGTGATATATTCCGCATTCGCCCTGGTGGAGAGCTGCAGTACCCGGTCGAGGGTGCCCTTGCTGATGACCACCTCGTTTAAGGCATAATGATATTCCGTCGGCTGACTCTCCCGGATGATGCGGGTCTTGAGCATCATCCGATTTTCAACGGTTACGGCCCCGGTGATGATCTCTTCCAGGGCGGCTATCGCCTCATGTTCGGTCAGTTCAGTTAGAAATCCCAGATTGCCCAGGTTGATCCCGATTACCGGAATGGAGTAACGAGCCGCCTGGTCTGCCACATGGAGCAGGGTGCCATCCCCGCCCACGATAATCAGGATATCAAGATCAGGGTCAATCTGGTTGATTGTGGCCGCAATCCCTTTGTTCTGCAGCCAGTTGCCGAGCATATCGGCAAAGGCATCAGCCGGGGCATGATTTTTTTTGATGATGATGCCTGCCCGGCGCACCGAAAAATCAGAGACAGTGCGAAAGGGATAAAGAGAGGGGGCCATTTTATTTTTTTCCCAGTTCGGCGGAACGATTGGTTGCGGCTTCAATGGCATCCATGATGATCCCCTTGAATCCCGCCTTCTCCATGACATGCTGGGCGGCAATGGTGGTGCCTCCCGGTGAGGTGACCATGGCCCGGAGGACGGCCGGATGTTTGCCGCTCTCCAGCATCAGTTTGACCGAACCAAGTACGGTCTGGAGGACAAGAGTCTCGGCAACGGGCCTGGCCAGACCGATTTTTATCCCGGCATCTATCATCCCCTCGATAAAGGTGAAGACATAGGCTGGCCCTGAACCGCTGAGCCCCGTTACTGCATCCAGGTACTGCTCGTCCAGGATGACGGCCGCACCCACCGCGTCAAACAGGGATTTGGCGAGCCCCATTTCTTCAGGCATCACATTTTTGTTGCCGCTCAGGGCTGAGGCGGACTCCAGGATGAGGGCCGGGGTGTTGGGCATAACGCGGATGATCTTGCATTGCTGACCGCTGAGATGATCTTCATAAAAAGAGATGGGGAGTCCGGCGGCAATGGATATGATCAGGTGCCTGGCGGTGATCAGCTTCCGGGAGGCAGCGAGAAGAGAACCCATGACCTGGGGTTTTACTGCCAGGATCACGGTGGCGCAAGAGTTCCAGATGGGGGCGCCGCTGTCAAAAGGCTGTACCTGATAGGTCTCCTGGAGATAGGCGCGCCTTGCGCTGTCAGGCTCGGCGACCAGGATGTTTTCTGCCGCGTACAGCCCGGACTTGATGATGCCGCGAATCAGGGCTTCTCCCATCTGGCCACCGCCAATAAAGCCGATTTGTGCTGTCATATTTTTTCCTTTTTTGTTGATGGGGAGATTGGGGCTGTTATGCATTAATTATAGCATTTCAATGTTACAGTTATTTTTGGACGATGGCAATATTTGTTGACTTTACTGTCTGATCGTATTAAATTTTCTTTTTCTTTTGATGAGAATCTGGTATTTTGTGTCTATATTTTATAATATATATTACCGGGAGATCCGGTTTATAATTTGAGTGAGTCAATAACAGGAGGAATTCGTGGCTAATCATAAATCTGCAGAAAAGAGAAATCGTCAGGCAACAGTTCAGCGTATGCGTAATCGTGCCATCAAGACACGGATGAAAAATACAATCCGTCAGGTGGATGAGGCTATTGCCGCAGGTTCTATTGAAAAGGCACTGGAGGCATTAAAAATTGCCATTCCGGTTATTGCCAAGACCGGCTCCAAAGGGACCATTCACAAGAAAAATGCCTCGCGGAAGGTATCCCGTTTAACCAAACGTGTCAACAGCATGCAGGCAGCCGTAGCCGCATAAGCGACATAAGCGATCTTGGCAGGTGTCCGGGATAGATTGCCGGAAGGTTGGATGTGCCATAAAGGCCATGAAGTCATTAGATTTCATGGCCTTTTTTTATGCTGTTTTCATCTAAAACATTATGTGGTACACTCACCTTCTGTTAAAAAATGTTTTCAGTCAATACCATGGACTTTTCTGCCCTTGTGGGGAAAAGAAAAATTCATCTGTTTATAATCCTCTTGCCGATCAGTCAGCATGTCACAATACAATCATTTTCCAGACCTTGAGGCCTTTCAGGCTCTGAAAGGCCGGGCGGGGCTTGTTCCTGTGTATCGGAAAATAATAGCAGACCTCGATACCCCGCTCACCTTGTTTGCCAAGGTTGCCGAGAACCAGAGCCACGTCTTTCTCTTTGAGAGTATGGAGGGCGGCGAGAAATGGGGCCGTTATTCCTTCATCGGCTTTGATCCGCTGGTAACCTTTTCTTCCAAAGGAGATCAGATCGAGACCTGTACCATCCGAGGTTCCGGGAAAGAGACAGCGAAATATAGCGGTGATCCTTTAAAGGCCTTGAAGCTGTTGGTGGAAGGATTTGCGGCGGTGGAAGTGGATGGCGATCTTCCCCGTTTCTGTGGCGGCGCGGTGGGGTTTCTTGGCTATGATATGGTCCGTTTCATGGAGGATCTTCCCGATGAAAAACCGCCGCTTGCCTTTCCTGATTCGTCGTTCATGGTACCGAAGATGGTGCTGGTCCATGACAGTTTCCGGCAGACGGTGACCGTGGTCTGCTGGGTGCAATTGACGGAAGAAATCGATGCGGCGTCTGCATATATCGGCGCCGTCAGGCAGATTGATGAGGTGATTTCCCGCCTGCAGTCCCCGGTATCGGCCGAGTGTCTGGCCGCCAATATCAAGGGTTGCGCGACCTCTCACCACTTTACCTCCAACATGGAGCCACCGCAGTTCAAGGCCATGGTTGCCCGGGCCCAGGAATATATCAGGGCCGGGGACATCATCCAGGTGGTGCTGTCTCAGCGCTTTCACACCCGAACTGAGCTGGCCCCGCTCACTCTCTATCGCGCCCTGCGTCATATCAATCCCAGCCCCTATCTCTTTTTTCTTCAATTGGGCGAGCTGGTACAGATCGGCTCTTCGCCGGAGATCCTGGTGCGCAAGGATGGCGAGCATATCGAGCTGCGGCCCATTGCCGGTACCCGAAAAAGAGGCGTGACCCCTGCGGAGGATGAGATCTTGCGGCTGGAGCTTCTTGCCGATCCCAAGGAGCGGGCCGAGCATCTGATGCTCGTGGATCTGGGCCGCAATGACGTGGGGCGGGTGGCCCGTGACGGCAGTGTTGAGGTCAAAGACCTGCTGGTGGTGGAAAAATACAGCCATGTGATGCATCTGGTGTCCGGAGTGCACGGGCTGATTGCCGAGGGTAAGGATCAGTTTGATGTGATGGATGCCTGTTTCCCGGCCGGAACGGTGAGCGGCGCGCCCAAGATCCGGGCCATGGAAATCATTGAAGAGTTGGAGCCCGAGCGGCGCGGACCGTATGCCGGGGCGGTAGGGTACTTTGGCTTTTCCGGGAATATGGACTTCTGCATTACCATCCGCACCTTTGTCATGCAGGGACAGGATCTGTGGATTCAGGCTGGGGCTGGCATTGTCTATGATTCGAATCCTGCATGCGAGTTTGAGGAGACCATAAATAAATCCATGGGATTGCGACGGGCGGTAGAGCTTGCGGAAAAGGGATTTTAGGTGCCGTTACTCACAGAGCAAGGTTTTTTTCTTGCTCTGTGAGTTTACGGCACCTTATGCCGCCTCCAGGAAACAGCCAATTTTTCCCGGCTGTTTCCTGGAGTGGCGCTGGCGGATCAAGCACAAGGGGTAAAACAGAGCAAGGTTTTTTTCTTGCTCTGTGAGTTTACGGCACCTTATGCCGCTTCCAGGAAACAGCCAATTTTTTCCGGCTGTTTCCTGGAGTGGCGCTGGCGGATGTTGAAAAAAATTACGAATTAAAAATTACGAATTACGAATTGGAAGATAAAAAACGTAATTCGTAATTCGTAATTCGTCATTAATTGAGGTTTAGATTATGCTTGTCATCATAGATAATTACGATTCGTTTACCTATAACATCGTCCAGACCATTGCCGGCAACAGTGCGGCCATGGGCGAAAAGGCAGAGATCAGGGTCTTTCGCAATGACAAGATCAGCCTCGAAGAGATCGAGGCGCTGCATCCCGACCGGCTGCTCATCTCTCCCGGCCCCTGTACGCCGGCGCAGGCGGGAATCTCCATTGCCGCCATCAAGCATTTTGCCGGCAAAATTCCCATCCTCGGGGTCTGCCTTGGCCATCAATCCATGGGCGAGGCCTTTGGCGGGGCTACGGTGCGGGCCAGGCGGATCATGCACGGCAAGACCTCGCCCATTTCTCATGATGGCAAGGGGGTATTTACCTCCCTGCCGAATCCCTTTGACGGCATGCGCTATCACTCCCTGGTAGTGGAAGAGGCAACCCTGCCTGATTGTCTTGAGATCAGTGCCCGCAGTGATGAAGGAGAGCTCATGGGGTTGCGGCATAAGACCATGGCCATTGAAGGGGTGCAGTTTCATCCCGAATCGATTATGACCCCGGCGGGGATTACCCTGCTCAAGAATTTTATGAGTCCGGATTATCTTTCGCTCTTGAAGCATTGAACCATTTTACTATCGGAAAGCAATATGGATATTAAAGAGGCAATTGCCAAGGTTGTAATCCGCCAGGATCTCAGTGAAGATGAGATGGTGGCGGTGATGAATGAGATCATGGGCGGGGCGGCAACCCCTGCCCAGATCGGTTCTTTTATTACGGCCCTGCGGATGAAAGGGGAAACGGTGGCCGAGATCACCGGGGCGGTGCGGGTCATGCGGGCAAAGGCAACCCCCATTGTCACCGGCGTTGACGTCAGTCATGGCGGGATCCTGGTGGATACCTGCGGGACTGGCGGGGACTGTTCAGGAACCTTTAATGTCTCCACCACCTCCGCCTTTGTGGTGGCAGGCGCCGGAGTGATGGTGGCCAAACATGGCAACCGTTCCGTTTCCAGTCATTGCGGCAGCGCCGATGTCCTTGAGGCCGCTGGCGTGTCGCTGAACCTCAGTCCGGAACAGATCGGCCTCTGTGTCCAGGAGGTCGGCATCGGTTTTCTCTTTGCGCCGGCCCTCCACGGGGCGATGAAGCATGCCATTGGGCCGCGGCGGGAGATCGGAATCAGGACTATCTTTAATATCCTGGGCCCCCTGACCAATCCCGCCGGCGCCAATGTCCAGGTTCTTGGCGTCTTTACCGAAGCGCTGACCGAGCCCCTGGCCGAGGTCCTGGGAAGGCTTGGTTCCCGGCG
>JANMTN010000045.1:0-2493 GCA_031390685.1 Desulfobulbaceae bacterium | reverse complement strand
CCCGCCCGGCGCGCGGCATGCCTTTCTCTTTTCAGGTAGAGTGCTGAATCTTTATTGGGTAAAAATTTTTTATGCATACAACAGTGGCGGGAAAACGAATTGTGGTCGGCGTGACCGGCAGTATTGCCGCCTTTAAGGTCGCCGGTTGGGTGAGTAATCTTGTCAAGGAAGAAGCGCGGGTCGCGGTGATCATGACCGACTCGGCCTGCCGCTTTGTTGCCCCCCTGACCTTTGCCGCCCTTTCCGGGGAGCGGGTGTATACCGACCTTTTCGCGCCGGAAGACGCCGAGTCCATCCCCCATATCCAGCTGGCACGGGAGGCTGATCTTGTTGTTATTGCCCCGGCCACGGCCCACACCATTGCCCGCCTGGCGTATGGTCTGGCCGATGATCTATTGACATGCGCGGTCCTGGCCACCAGGGCGCCGGTGCTTGTCTGTCCGGCCATGAACGCTCAGATGTACAGCCATCCCGTCGTGCAGGAAAATATCGAAAAGCTTAAAAGGTTTGGTTATCAGGTCCTGGCCCCGGAGTGTGGCCGCATGGCCTGCAGAGAGGACGGAACTGGTCGTCTGCCGGAATGGGAGCTGGCTCGCGAGGTCATGCTCCGGATCCTGGCTATTCCTGATCTGGCAGGCGAGAAAATACTGATTACTGCCGGCCCGACCCGTGAACCCCTGGATCCGGCCCGGTTCCTCAGTAACCGCTCGTCAGGGAAGATGGGATACAGTCTGGCCCGGACTGCCAGGAGGCGGGGGGCGGAGGTGACCCTGATCTCCGGCCCGACCGCGCTTGCCTGCCCACCGGGTATGGATTACGTGCGGGTGGAGACGGCCAGGGAGATGGGTGAGGCAGTGCTGGCCCATTGTCATAGGGCTTCCGTGATTGTCAAGGCGGCCGCGGTGAGTGATTTCAGACCCACCGTAAAGTTTGCCGAGAAGGTGAAAAAAGAGCAGGCCGATCTGCAACTCCCCCTTGAACAGACCACTGATATCTTAAAAGAACTGGGGAAGCTGAAGAAGAAGGCCGGATTTCTGCTCGTCGGTTTTGCGGCTGAGAGCAAAAACCATGCGGCGGAAGGAGAAAAGAAACTCAAGAATAAAAATCTTGATTTGATCGCCATTAACGATATCGGTTCCTCCCATACCGGATTTGAGGCGGATACCAATCAGGTGACCCTGCTCGATAAAAATGGTTCCAGCCAGTTGCCCTTGGTCAGCAAGGAGCAGACGGCAGACCTCATCTGGGATCATGTGGTGCGGATGCTGGAGAAAAGGGGATAAAGAATAAAAAGTGGGTATGGATGAGTTTCGTGCAGGTAAGCGAAGCGGGCGAGACTCCCGAAAGTCCCTTGCCCACTTCGTTACTTCCGCGTAGGCAGGAATCCATACATTCTTGAAGGTATCAGCAAGCATGGATTCCCGTTTTTACGCGGATGACGAAGCTGGTCAGGATTGATTGAACCAGTTTTTTTGTAAGCCATCAAGGGATATTTCCCTTGATGGCTTACATGTTTTTCCTCTTTTATAGTGTTCCCTTGGTAATGGCCGGCAAGAACATCGGCCATGGGAATCTTTGAACTAAATCAAAGTTTGCGATGCAGGTTGTACTGCCGTCGATAATCACGCTCAGCGGGTTATCTGTACCTGAGCAGTTGTTGCCGCTCCAGCCGGTAAAGATGGAGCCTGGGGCTGCGGTTGCGGTTAGCTCTATTGTTGTTCCATAATAATAAATCCCGCCACCTGTTACCGAGCCGCTACCAGTGCCTGTTGTTATGTCGGTAGTGAAGGTGTACTGGTTGAGGGTAAAGGTTGCGGTACAGGTTTTATCCGCATCCATGGTCACTGAGCCGTCAATACAATCGGCATGTCCACTCCAGCCGGTGAAGGTGGAGCCGGAGTTAGCGGTGGCGGAAATTGCTTGCGTAGTTCCATAATAATAAATTCCCGCACCTGTTGTTGTGCCTGTCCCCGTACCAGCTTTATTGACCGTGAGGGTGTAGGGGACAACATAATATTGCCGCACCGACACAATGGATGAGTTTGATCCATTATATAGACCGCCATGCGTCTTGCCAATGGCCCTGACATAACCATTCGTCATCAAGGGAAGGGTCTGGCCGGTGAGTTGCCATCCTCCGCTTATCCGTGTCGCCGCTCCTAATGATGTCCAGGTAGTCATGTCGGATGATTTTTCAAAGATTACATCATATACTTCCGGTGAGGACTGACTTCGTGTCCAGTTGATGATTGTGCCATCTGTGGCAACGGTCAGTTCCTGTAGCGCCGCCTCATCAGCGCTTAACCGGGCTATCATGCTCCTGGCCTGGCCGTCTATGGTGGAGAAACCACCGCCGACGAGGATCTTGCCGTCGGCCTGCACGGCCAGGGCATAGATAACGTTATCTGCATTTGGGTTGAAGGTTGCATCCGCCGTGCCGTCCGCATTGAGCCGGGCTATTATGTTCCTGGCCTGGCCGCCTATGGTGGAGAA
>JANMTN010000027.1:0-2812 GCA_031390685.1 Desulfobulbaceae bacterium | reverse complement strand
GTCCTGCTTCGCGGCACCAAGCGTGAGGATATTGAGCGTGGTCAGGTTCTGGCTAAGCCCGGCACCATTACTCCCCATACCAAATTCAAGGCTGAATGTTATATCCTGGGTAAGGAAGAGGGCGGTCGTCATACCCCGTTTTTTAATGGATATCGTCCCCAGTTTTATTTCCGGACCACCGATGTGACCGGCATTGTGACTCTTCCTGAGGGAACTGAGATGGTAATGCCTGGTGATAATGTATCTGTTGTTGCCGAGTTGATTACCCCGATTGCCATGGATGTTGGTCTTCGTTTTGCTATCCGTGAGGGTGGTCGGACAGTTGGCGCTGGTGTTATCAGTGAAATTATTGCTTAATAAAGGTTGGATATGATCCCTACAGACAAAATTCGTATACGCTTAAAGGCGTATGACCACAAGTTGCTTGATCAATCAACATCAGAGATTGTTGAAACGGCAAGGCGTACAGGAGCAGCAGTGGTTGGTCCTATCCCTTTACCGACATCTATTAATAAATTCTGTGTGTTGCGTTCTCCTCATGTAAATAAGAAGTCGAGAGAACAATTTGAGATGAGAACCCATAGAAGGTTGTTAGATATCTTGGAGCCAACGCAGCAGACTATTGATATGCTAATGAAACTTGAGCTTTCGGCAGGTGTTAATGTCGAGATTAAACTGCCTTAAAGGTAGTATTGTTAGAAAACGAAAGTAACGGATGATATTATGCCAAAGACTATGGGGATTTTGGGTAAAAAAATCGGGATGACGCGGATTTACAGTGAAATGGGCATGGCAACACCTGTTACTGTGGTTGAGGCTGGTCCTTGTAAGATTTTGCAGGTTAAGTCACCTGTAAAAGATGGATACAGTGCTATTCAGGTTGGTTTCTCTGAAAAAAAGGCATCCAGAGTTACAAAACCGCTTGCTGGCCATTTTAGCAAATCTGGAACTGAGGCTTTTTACTATATTAAAGAGTTCAGGGTAGAAAATCCTGAGCAATATGAAATAGGGCAGACGATTAGTCTGGAGGCTCTCTTTAAGGTTGGTGATCTTGTTGATATTCAAGGTACCAGTAAAGGTCGCGGCTTTCAGGGTGTTATGAAGAGGCATGGTTTTAGTGGCGGTTGCGCCGGCCATGGTTCGCATCATCATAGAGCGCCAGGATCGATCGGATGCAGTGCTTGGCCAGCTCGTGTTGTAAAGGGTAAAAAAATGCCTGGCCGTATGGGTAATGACACAGTAATGACTAAAAATGTCATTATTATAGATGTTCGTGCCGAAGAGAACATACTTCTGTTGAAGGGGTCAGTCCCAGGTGCAAAACAGAGTCTTTTGAAAATTTTCAGTAAATAAATGATTCTGCTTTTTGATCTGGCACAAGGAGAAAATAATGTCAACTGTAAGTGTATTTAATATCAAGAATGAAAAAGTTGGTGAGATCGAACTGAATGAAAAGGTTTTTGATCTTGTCGTTAAAGAGCATCTATTGCATGATGTTGTAAAAATGCAACTTGCGGCCAAGCGTGGCGGGAATGCTTGCACCAAGACCAGGGTTGAAGTAAGTGGCGGCGGAGTCAAGCCATGGCGTCAAAAGGGAACTGGACGGGCGAGAGCAGGAAGTAATACTTCTCCTGTCTGGCGCGGCGGCGGCGTTGCGTTTGGCCCCAAGCCAAGAGATTATAGTATTAAATTAAATCGTAAAGTAAAGAAACAGGCATTGGCAATGGCAATGAGTGCCAGGTTGCAGGAAGGGAACCTTGTTGTTCTTGACGGGTTCACTCTTGAGTCAATTAAAACAAAAGAGTTTATCAAGGTAATGAATGTGCTTGCCATTGATAATGGCCTTATCATTACTCCTGATATTAATGAAAATGTCAACCGATCAGCGCGTAATGTGAATGGTTTCAAAGTGCTCTCAACAGAGGGATTGAATGTATACGATATCCTTCTACATAAAAAACTTGTGCTTTTGCAACCTGCTATTGAAGGTCTTGAAAAAAGGGTGATGGCATGAAAAGTTTGTATGATGTATTAAAAGGACCATGTCTCACCGAAAAAGCGGCATTGTTGCAAGAAACCGACAATAAGATTGTCTTTAAGGTTAATCCTGGTTCAAATAAAATTGAAATCAAGCAGGCCGTTGAGAAGATGTTTCCTGTAAAGGTAAAGCATGTTCATGTAGCCAATATGCATGGCAAACAAAAGCGAGTTGGGCGTTTCACGGGCTTCAGAAATGATTGGAAAAAGGCCTATGTGACACTGTCTGAAGGTCAGATTAACTTTGCAGATGAATTGTAATGATTCAGGTGTTATAGATTGATGGCAAGTTGGGCGATATAATCATTAAGCAAAGAAATCTATCCAAACAATCTGATGGAGCGATTGGGAAATCATGAGTATTAAGACATACAAACCGACATCTGCCGGTAAGCGGCACCATGTGTCGATTCAAAATTCTGACTTGTCTAAAAATGGGCCAGAGAAAAGTCTTGTTAGCAGCCTGTCTAAGAGCGGTGGGCGTAATAATTACGGACGTATTACCACCAGACATATTGGCGGTGGGCATAAACGAAAGTATCGAATCATAGACTTTAAGCGAAATAAAGTCGATATAAATGCCAAAGTTATTTCCATTGAATATGATCCTAATCGTTCAGCAAACATTGCGCTATTGAGTTATCTTGATGGGGAAAAAACCTATATTCTTGCCCCAGAAGGTATATCAGTTGGTGATCAAATTGTAGCTGGTGACAATGTTGATATTCAACCTGGCAACTGTCTGCCTATGATGAATATCCCTCTTGGTACGATT
>JANMTN010000373.1:0-5552 GCA_031390685.1 Desulfobulbaceae bacterium | reverse complement strand
GACTCGGAGCTCAGGATCATGGCCGCTATCCGTCATATCCTGGCGGCATCACGGGAACAGGGTCATTGCTTTCTGACCAGCAGCCAGATCCTGGCCCAGATCAGAGAGCTTCTGGAAATGGATCTGACGGGTCGGCTGGATTCGTATCTTGACTCCATGGAACGGGACAATCTGTTGAAGACCCGTTTCCTGGAAATGGATGGCATGGCCGCAGTCCCTTGTTATTATTCAAAAACTCTCTATTATGATGAACAGAATTGCGCCGAATGGTTGAGACAACTTTGTGCCCCTCTGGTTATTGATGAAGGCAGGGTGAAGCAATGGCTACAGACCTACAGCGCCACCCAGAATCTACAACTGAGCCCCGAGCAATATGATGCCGTTGCCGGAATTGCCTCGTGCCGGTGCGCGATCCTGACCGGGGGGCCGGGTTGCGGCAAGACCACGACCACCAGAACTTTGGTTAAGTTGTTTCAGGCCATGGGGCTAGATGTGACCCTTGCGGCGCCTACGGGCCGCGCGGCCCAGCGTATGGGTGAGGTGATCGGGGATGAGGCCAAGACCATTCACCGCCTGCTGGAGTATCAGGGTGGCGGTTTCAAGCGTAACAGGGAGCAGCCTCTATCCCTTGATTGTCTGGTTGTCGATGAATGTTCCATGCTTGATATCAGTCTGGCCGCGGCCTTGCTGGCTGCGATTCCTGAAGGGTCACGCCTTGTCCTGATTGGTGACGCTGACCAGTTGCCATCGGTGGGGGCCGGCAATGTGCTGGCGGATATGATCGCCTCCGGGGTTGTTCCTGTATTTACCCTGAACAAGGTGTTCCGGCAGGCAGGGGAGTCCTCCATTGTCCGCTATGCCCATGCCATCAATGTTGGCGTTGTGCCCCAGGTTCCTTCGCCCTTTAAGCGGCCTGGCCTGTGGAGCGAAAAGGCCGATTGCCTCTTTCTTGATTCCAATGAGGCCACCAGGGAACAGCTGCGGGTCATTGCCAGGGTGCGGGACCATTTTAAGTTGTCGGCCCAGGATGTTGAGGCCCATTTTGGCGAGGAACATCTTTTTACAGGAATTGATGAAGAGCTATTGCATCAGAAGATGAGGCATGACCTTGGCTTGCCGGATAAATACAGCCACGTGAATTTTGGTCTGCTCCAGACTGCGGAAAACAGCGCCGATGAACTGCGGGCGACACTGAAAAAGGTGCATCCCTGGTCATCTCTCTACTACGGCCTGACCGCCCAGGAGGTGATCGTCAGGCTTTACACCGAGTGGATTCCCAAATATTTTGGGAATGTCTGCGAGATCCAGGTGCTCTCGCCCATGACCAGAGGGAGTCTGGGCACGGTAATACTCAATTACACCCTGCAGCAGGCGGTTAATCCCGTAGGCGATAGCAAGGGGCAACTGGTTCTCGGGGAGCGGATATTCAGGGTTGGAGATAGGGTCATCCATCGCCGCAACAATTATGATCTTGGGGTCTTCAACGGTGATATCGGTATGGTAAGTCAGGTGAACGCGGTGGATCTGACCTGTGTGGTGCGTTTTCTGGTGGGCGGCCGCGAGGTGGAATATCAGAAGGATGAGATCAGTGAGCTGGATCTGGCCTATGCCATCACCATCCACAAGTCCCAGGGCAGCGAGTTCGATTGTGTGATTATCCCCATTGTCAGCCAGCATTTCAAGATGCTCTTCCGCAATCTTGTCTATACCGGTCTGACAAGGGCCAGGAAACTGGCCGTCTTTGTGGGAACGAGACAGGCTTTTTCCATGGCGGTCAGGAATGTGGACACGGCCCGGCGACAGACGGCGCTGGCTGTTTTACTGCGGCCGGAGACCTGAAGTGGTATGAAAAAAGACATTGCTTCAGCTCCGCTCATGGCTATTGATAGACTACTGGATAAAGGGGGTAAAGAATTTGCCAAAAAAATCGATTAACGCGTATTCCGGCATCGGTCTAAAGTTGCTGGTGACCATTGGGTGCACTGAACTGCTCATTATGACGGTCTTTAGATTGATACATATCGAAACATGGATATCCCAACCCCTCGTAGATCTGGCGGATACCCTGATATTATGCATTGTTGCATCGTTTCTGATTCTTTATTGGGTGGTCAAGCCCATGAAGATACTGGAGGAGCGCGAGAAGGCCAAAGAAGCGATCGCGAGTATGGCAAGATTCCCTGAAGAGGATCCGGCCCCTGTGATGAGATTTTCATTTGATGGCACTATCCTTTATGCGAACTCGGCGAGTTTGCCCTTGAGAAAGCTTTGGAACAGCGAACTCGGCCAGAAGGTGCCTGCCGACATAGCAAACAGTGTTAAGGATGTTTGCGACTCAAGTTTGAGCAAAGAAGTCGAGGTTGTATGCGGCGACACCATATTTTCGTTAATTCTGGCATGTATTAAGAACGCCCAATATATAAACGTCTATGGGAGGGATGTCACAGAGCACAAGCAGGCGGAATATGCCCTTCAGGAGCGGATCAAGGAGTTTGGATGCATAAACAATATCTCCCGGCTGACTAATGATCCCTTGATATCGAGCGAAGAATTTGTGCAGCAAGCGGTTTGCATCTTGCCTCCTGCTTGGCGTTATCCGGAGATTTGTGCTGCCCGCATAATGCTGAATTCAAAAGAATTCAAGACAGCGAATTTTCGGGAGACGGAATGGAGCCAATCAGCGGACTTAATAGTTGACAGGAAGAAATTCGGAGCGATGACGATTTGTTATCTTGAGGAAAAACCCACTGCGGATGAGGGGCCTTTTCTCAAGGAAGAAAGGAGCCTCATCAATACAATAGCGGATTTTATGGGGCACATCATCCAGCACCGGTTGAGTGAAGCGGAGATCAGGGCCTCGGAAGAAAAATTCAGGATTATTTTTGATAACGCTACTGACGGAATACTACTCGCAGATACAGAAAATAAAAAATTTCATTTTGCTAATGTAACGATTTGCCGCATGTTAGGCTATAGTCAGGAAGAAATCAAGAATATGGGAGTCATGAATATCCATCCCGAGAAAGATCTTCCCTATGTTATTGAGCAGATTGAAAAGCAGTCCGGAAAAGAAATCGAAGTTGCACAGAATTTGCCCGTGAAAAGAAAAGACGGCAGCGTTTTTTACGCTGATGTCAGTACGGTACTGGTTGAAATAGCAGACAAGCGTTATTTATTGGGTATTTTTACTGACATCACCAAACGCAAACAAGCTGAGGAAGAGATCCACAAGGAGAAAGCTTTCTCCGAGGCGATACTCGACAGCCTCCCCGGTATCTTTTACCTGTTCGACCATACGGGACGATTCCTGCGCTGGAACCGCACCTTCGAGACCATCTCAGGGTACTCAGCGGAAGAGATCGCGGCCATGAGTCCCCTGGACTTCTTCGCCGAAGACGACCGAATACTGCTCAAGGAGAGGATAGGAAAGGTGTTTGAGACGGGGGCCGCAGAGGCTGATGCGGCGATTCTCTTAAAGGATGGGCGACGGATCCCGTACTATTTAGTTGGCGTGCGCTTTGTATTGGACGGTGTGCCCTGCTGCATCAGCATGGGAATAGACATCACGGAGCGCAAGCATCTGCAAGCCCAACTCCTTCAGGCCCAGAAGATGGAGGCTATCGGCACTCTGGCCGGGGGGGTTGCGCACGATTTCAACAATATCCTCAATGTGATTCTGGGCTATGGCGTCATGGTCATGAACACCTTGGCAGCCGATAGTCAGTCAAAGAAAGATATGAAAGAGGTCCTCGCTGCTGCCGACAGGGCTGCGGATCTCACCAAAAGGTTGTTGGTCTTCAGCAGAAAACAGGTTGTTGAAGTGAAGCCCGTTAATATCAATGAGCTTATCTTCGGCCTGCAGAAAATGCTGACCCGGATTATCAGAGAGAATATTGATTTTCATCTGGACCTTATGGACAGGCCCTTGATAGTGCAGGCTGATGCCGGGCAGATAGAGCAGGTGTTGATAAACCTTGCCGCCAATGCCAGGGACGCAATATTGGAGAGCGGACGGCTGACGATCAGCACCGGCCTTGCGGAAGTAGATGAAGAATATGTTGCAGCGTATGGATATGGCAAGCCTGGGAGATATGCGCTGATCACGGTTGCCGATACAGGGCAGGGAATGGATGCGGAAACTCAGAAAAAGATATTCGAGCCTTTTTTTACCACAAAAAGTGTTGGCGAAGGGACAGGGCTCGGCCTGGCAATTTCCTATGGAATAATAAAACAGCATAGCGGCTACATCAAGGTCTACAGCGAACCAGGATATGGCACGGTATTCAAAATATATTTGCCTCTCAGTGAAGCAGTGGCACTCCCGGACACGAAGACGGAGGATGTTGTCCCTGTCAAGGGCGGGAATGAGACGATCCTGGTGGCCGAGGACGATGCTACCCTGAGGAAATTGACGGCGATAATTCTGGAGTCATTCGGCTACACGGTTATCACCGCCGAGGACGGCGAAGATGCGATCACAAAATTTATGGAGAACAGGGACCGTATCAGGCTCGTCGTGCTTGATATGATCATGCCGAAGAAAAACGGGAAAGAGGCCAGTGCGGCGATCCGGAAGGTCAGTCCCCGGATGGGGATACTCTTTGTAAGCGGATATACCATGGAGATTATCACGAACAAAGAATTAACAGAGGGCGGTCTTGACTTCATCCAGAAGCCTTTCCCGTCGAAAGACCTTTTGGCAAAGGTGAGGGAGGTTCTGGACAGATGAATGAAAAAATACTAAAAAATACTAATCGTCGACGATAAAAAAATCACACGCTGCTTACCAATCGGCTAGTTTTGCTTGAATGTGTGTGCTGAAAAAAGCTATTGTTTCAGCTCCGTTCATGGCTATTGATAGACTACTACTGAAAGGGGGTAAAGAATTTGCCTGAAAAATCGATTAACGCGTATTCCCGTCTCGGTCTAAAGTTGCTGGCGTCCATTGGGCTTACTGAACTGCTCATTATGACGATCTTTAGATTGATACGTATTGAAACATGGATATCCCTTCCCCTCATAGGTCTGGCGGATGCTCTACTATTATCCGTTATTGCATCGTTTCTGATTCTTTATTGGGTGGTCAAGCCCATGAAGATATTGGAGGAGCGCGAGAAGGCCAAAGAGGCGATCGCGAGTATGGCAAGATTTCCTGAAGAGGATCCGTCCCCTGTGATGAGATTTTCATTTGATGGCACTATTCTCTATGCGAATCCGGCCAGTTTACCCTTGAGAAAACTTTGGAACAGCGAACTTGGCCAGAAGGTGCCGGTCGACATAGCAAACAGTGTTATGGCTGTTTGCAGCATGGGTGTGAGTAAAGAAGTCGAAGTTGTATGCGGCGATACTGTATTCTCGTTAATTCTGGCATGTATTAAGAACGTCCAATATATAAACGTCTATGGGCGGGATATCACCGAACACAAACAAGCTGAGGAAGAGATCCACAAGGAGAAAGTCTTTTCCGAGGCGATACTCGACAGCCTCCCTGGTATTTTTTACCTATTTGACCACACGGGACGATTCCTGCGCTGGAACCATGCCCTGGAGAC
>JANMTN010000127.1:0-6733 GCA_031390685.1 Desulfobulbaceae bacterium | reverse complement strand
TTGCCAAGGAGTCGCTGCCAAGTACGCGATAATGGATCATATGCGGCTTTTGTACCCTTTGCCTTTGTTGTGCCGGGTTTTGTCTGTTTCCCGGAGCGGCTACTATGCCTGGTGTCGACGTCCACCTTCACGCCGAATGCAAGAGGATGCGCGACTGGCGATTGAAGTCAAAGCAGCTCATCGCCGGACCCGGGAAAGTTATGGCCGGAACGACTGCAAAAAGACCTGGCGGACCATGGGGTGCGGCTCGGGATTCATCGAATTAAACGCCTGCGCCGAGATCTATTTTTGAGATGTCGACAAAAGCGGAAGTTCAAGGCCACCACCAACTCCGCCCATTCTCTGCCGGTCGCAGACAACCTGCTGGACCAGAATTTTGTCGATACTGCCCCTAATCAGGTATGGCTTACAGATATTACCTATATCCAGACCGGCGAAGGGTGGCTCTATCTGGCCGGACATAAGGATATGTGTACTGGTGAGATCGTCGGTTATGCCATGAGCAGTCGAATGACTAAAAATTTGGTAAGTCAGTCGCTGTTCCAAGCCGTTACTGCCAAACGGCCGCCAGCCGGCTTAATTCATCACTCAGACCGGGGGAGTCAATATTGCTCCCATGAATACAGTAAGTTGTTGGTACAATTCAAGATGCAATCATCTATGAGCGGCAAAGGAAACTGTTATGATAATGCCCCAATGGAAAGTTTCTGGGGGATACTGAACACCGAACTTGTATTCCATCAGCGTTTTCAAACCCGACAAGAGGTGATCGGAGAGATTACAGAATACATTGAAATTTTCTATAATCGTCAGAGAAAGCAAAAGAGACTTGGCTATCTTTCTCCAGCAGTTTTTGAACGCCGTTTTTATAAGCAGCATGATTGATTTGGTGTCCACTATTGACGACTGACCTCATGACCGCTTTGCTGCCGTGCCCTTCGAGGATCGGGGCGGCTACTTCCAGGGGCGTTACTATCAGGACATCGCCATGATCGGGTGCTGGCAGCCATCGCCGACCACCGCCAGCGTATCCTGCTGACTCCGGGTAAGTTTGGGCCATTTGTCTTTTGACTATGGCTGTTTTTGCTGTTTTTCGGTTGACATGAGTTTCTGAAACCGAGTAAAGAGCTTTAGTAGCTTTGAATTGTGTCGAGGCGTGCGTATCCTCTGATTTTCTTGTCACCTTTTTTCTGATTTTTTCTTTTGGCAATTCAGCAAACGATATTTATGTTCCCGGAGTTTCTTTTGGTCGGCCGACAATAATGAAATATGGGCTGGACAAAGATCTGCCCCGAATAGGAGGTGTACGGACATGCTTACCGTGTACAAACGATTTAACCATCAATTGCAGATCGTCACTGACAGTGGACCAGTCTCGAAATCCTGGATCCGTATGGTCAATCCAACGCCGGATGAAATCAGTACTGTCTCCCTGGCGACTGGGGTACCGGAAGACTTTCTCCGCGCCGCCCTGGACTCGGAAGAACGGTCCCGTATCGAGATTGAAGATAACTGTATGCTCGTGCTTACCAATTTTCCGATTCTGCGCGGGCCGGACATGTATGATACCCTGCCGCTCGGTATCATCTTGACCGCAGATCAGGTCATTACCGTGTCGCTGGAAGAAACCGAGATCCTGCCTGGGAATATTATCGGACCTGGCGCCCCGGCCTATTACAATACCGGCAAACGCACCCGCTTTCTCTTTCAGATTCTCTACAAGACCGCCAAGGT
Organism: Desulfobulbaceae bacterium; assembly: GCA_031390685.1. Lineage (GTDB taxonomy): Bacteria > Desulfobacterota > Desulfobulbia > Desulfobulbales > Desulfocapsaceae > UBA2270. Next base: position 4,999 of record JANMTN010000127.1, on the reverse strand, counting down.
CTATCTGCGTTTCATCCATCAGATTAACCGCCAGACCGATGAGATTGAGCGTCATCTGCGAAAATCGATGAATAATGCCGAGGTCTTCCAGCTTCTCGATCTGGAAAAAGGCCTCACTTACTTCACCGTGGCCTTGCGGACTAATGGTATTGTTCTGGAGCGGCTGCTGCGTCTGAGAACAACCAGCGCTCTGCCGCATCTGCTGCCGCAGTACGAAGAGGATGAGGACATCCTTGAGGATGCCATTATTGAAAATCGTCAGGCCCTGGAAATGGTGAAAATGTATTCCGATATCCTGAGCGGCATGATGGATGCCTTCACCTCGGTTATCTCCAATAATCTGAATCAGGTGATGAAGTTGCTCGCATCCATTACCATTCTTATCGCCATCCCGACCATGATCTCCAGTTTCTGGGGCATGAACGTGGGGGTGCCCTTTCCGGATCAGCGGCTTGGCTTCTGGGTCGTGCTGTTTCTCTCGACGTCGCTTACCGGCGTGGCGGGTTTTGTTCTCTGGAGAAAACGCATGTTTTAAGGGAAACCCCCAAGGTCTGCTATGGGACTTAAATGTTGAGGCGCAGTTATAAAACAACGAGTGCATTCAGACTTTTTCGTTACGGCTTATGAACACCGTTTTTGATATCCATATGATTATTTTCTTTATTGTCCGCGGCTTAGTCCTGCCCGCAAACTCTTAATTCAAGACCTTCAGTTTTTAACTTTTATATGGATATTCGTGGGGTAATCTTTGATCTAGACGGCACCTTGCTTGATACCTTGGAGGATCTGGCTGATACCGCCAATGCGACCCTGGCTCATTTCGGGTTTCCCGGTCATTCGCCTGCCGCCTATCGTTATTTTGTCGGTGATGGTCTCATCACCCTCATCGAACGCATTGTTCCGGAGAAAAATCGTTCTCAGCCCGAGATTGCCGCCTGTATGGACACCTTTCTGCAGTTGTATGGGCAGAGCTGGGATCTGAAGAGCAGGCCCTATGCGGGAATTTTGGAGATGCTCCAGCAGTTGCGGCAGGCAGGATTGCAATTGGGTGTTCTGTCCAATAAACCTCATGCCTTTACCCGACTCAGCGTCCAGCGTTTTTTCGCCGCAGACGCCTTTGACTTTGTCTTTGGGCAGCGGGACAATGTGCCCAGAAAGCCTGATCCGGCCGGGGCAAAAGAAATTGCCGGCCTGATGCAGCTTCAACCCCAGCAGATTCTTTATGTGGGGGATACCGCCACCGACATGCAGACGGGCAACAAGGCAGGGATGTCGACAATGGGTGTTCTCTGGGGTTTTCGTGAGCGCCAGGAGTTGGAAGAAAGCCAAGCCGGAATAATAGTTACTCATCCCTCGGAGATTGTGAATCATGTCAATAGCAACTGCTGATCTGCTTGTAGTCCTGAATTATGCGTCGCCGCCTGTGGTGGGGGCATTTATTGGCTATCTGACCAATATGGTTGCCATTAAAATGCTCTTTCGCCCTCTCCGTGCCTGGCGGATTTTTGGCATCCGGGTCCCTTTTACGCCAGGGGTTATCCCCTCTAAACGGGAGGATCTGGCCATCAATATGGGTGAGATGGTGGGGGAACACCTCCTGACCAGCAAGGAAATCGGTCAGGCCCTGGCCAATGACGCGTTTCAGACCCACCTCTACGGGTTGATAGAAAACAAGGGCAGCGCCTTGTTGCTCCAGGATCTTGGGCCGCTGCCAAGCCTGATCCCCAAAGGATATCAGATCTATTTTGATGTCGCGGTCAAGGCCGTCACTCATCAGGCTCAGGAGGGGATTCATACCTTTGTGGCCTCGTCCGCTTTTACGGTCATTATGGAAACAGCCGTTGATCGGCAGCTTGAGCGCCTTCTTGCCACTCCTCTTGCCGTGATCTTCCCCGGCAGAGAACGGGAAGGGGGGTATGCCTTTTTCGAGAAAAATATAGCCCGGATGCTGGCAAGTCCGGCCATGGAACAATGGCTCGAGACCTTTGTTCAGCAGAAGGTTTATGGGACCCTCAAACAGAAGAAGTCTCTTGCCGATATTCTCCCCGAGTCCTTGCAGGGGTTTATTGTTGATATCATAGAAAAACAGACTCCGGCGTTTCTCAGCCGGTTTGCGGTGGTCGTTAACGAGCCCGAGATTCGGGATAAAATCGTGAAAGGAGTGCGTGCCGGAGTGGAGCATTTCATCGCCTCCATGGGTCCCATGGCCGGTATGGTCAAGACCTTTCTCAGCATGGAGACCGTGGAGAAGAAGGCTCGTGAATATCTAATCGACAAAGAGGAAGAGATTGTCGGCTGGCTGCAGAACGAGGAGGTACAGCAGCGGGTGTCAACCATTCTGCGGGAGAGGAGCCAGGCATTTCTGGCCACCCCGCTAGCTACGATGGTGGGCGAAGGCCTGGGATGGCCTGGTGTCGCGGGCGCCAAGAGCGGCGCAGTAGCGACTGAAGGGCAGGGGGACAAGGTGGAGCGGTTCTGTTCGCAGGTGAGCCTGCAGCTTGCGGCCTTCTTCCGTGAGCCGGAGACGACCACGGCGGTCGCCTCCATGATCCGGGATAATCTGGAAACTCATACGGAGGGTGGTGGATTGGCTCTGGGTGAGGTGCTGTGGGATCTCATGGGAGATGCCGGGATGCAGAGGGGTAAGACCTGGGTCAAGAATGAGATCCTTTCCATACTGCGCTCAGAAGAGACCAGAAAGAACCTGAATTTCATGACCCAGACCCTGCTGCAGGGCCTTCTCGCACGACCTGTCGGACGTCTTGCCGCCCTGCTTCCTGCCGGGGTGCGGGACGGTCTCTATCAGTCTATTCAGAAAATGGCCTCTGATATGTTGGCCGCTGAAGTGCCGGGTCTGGTGGCGTCTTTGAATCTGAAACAGATTGTGAAGGAAAAAGTGGATTCCCTGGACCTGATGCGGCTGGAGAGACTGCTCCTCTCCATTATGGAGGAGCAGTTCAAGTATATCAATCTCTTTGGTGCGATCCTCGGTTTTCTGATCGGCGGTCTGAATGTCCTGCTTCTGGTTGCCTTTTAATAACAGGACAAAGCTTTACAGAACTTTTGAAAAGCAATAATGATGTTGTTCTGTAAATCTGTTCTCTGCAAATATGATTTCTGATACTGGGGGATTAAAAAAGGCTGTCACCCCTGAACTATCCAACAGAGGAGAAGCCCCGCGGCTATGGCTATAAGTCCCATTATCCGTAGTTGTTCCGGGCGCGTCTCGCTGATTTTTTTCAACCAGGCCTGCATGGATTCCGGTGCGGCCACATAGGGAAGCCCCTCAAAAATCAGCACCATGCCAATAAGTAAAACCAATAATTTCATAGGGTCTGGTCGGCCGTTGCAATACGATACTGTCGTTATTTTAAGTGCTGAAACGGCTCCTCACATTTTTCTCGTGATCTTTCAAGAAAGGGAAAGGGTGTACCGCGTCCGCTCGTCTGTGATGAGCATGCCCGCGAGAAAGATGCCCATGATCTGGTCGATGGTCTCTTCAACGGAATATTCGGTTTCCAGGGAGATGCTCCAGACTCGCGAGATCTCGTCAAGTGCCCCGAAAAAGGCGCGTTTGGCAATCCCTGGCTTGATATCCGCACGGTAGATGCCTTGCGCCTGACCGGTTTTGATGATGGTAGAAATGATATCGATGTATTCGCTGAACTTGTTGTTTCTGTATTCTTTTATCAGTTTAGTGCTCTGACGTAGTTCGATCTGGATCACCTCGGCCAGATTTTTATTTTTTTTCATCGTCATCAGATGCCTGGTGGCGAAAATTTCCAGCTGTTTCCTGGGGTCTGGCTCCATGGCCAGTGCTTGAGAGACCTGTTCTATCAGGCCGCCAATCTCTTCTTCAAAGACAGAAATCAGGATGTCGAATTTATTGTTGAAGTAAAGGTAAATAGTTCCGTCTGCGACCTTGGCTTCTTTGGCAATATCGGATATTCTCGCATTGAAGAAACCTTTTTTGGCAAAAACTTTTGTGGCCGCATGAATTATTTTGGAATGTTTATCTGCTGCTTTCATTAATTATAAAAAGTTTGGATGGTTGAGGAAAAGAATCTGGGATGATTGGCATTGAATGGTTATTCATTCATTTTAGCCATTACAAAGGAATTGTCAATGGTGAGCAGTCATTTCCTGTTTAAATATGCAATAATAGTGTCTTCATGGCGCCCTGCCGATTGAAGAGAAACAGCATTGACGCGGATAGGGGATGGGAACAGAATTAAATTTTGTCCCTCGGAAAATCAAGTATCACAGGAGTAAGTGAATGAAGGTATTGGTTGTGGGTTCTGGTGGTCGTGAGCATGCGCTGGTCTGGAAGATCTCTCAAAGCGCCAGAGTCAAAAAGATCTATTGTACCCCAGGAAATGCCGGGATAAAGCGTATGGCCGAGTGTGTGGACCTTGCGGTTACAGATATTGACGCCCTGCTCGAGTTTGCCAAGCAGGAGAAGATTGATATGACTATTGTCGGCCCTGAATCCTCGCTGGCCGCCGGAATCGTTGACCGTTTTGAGGAAGAGGGCCTGCGTATCTTTGGGCCGCGAAAAAATGCCGCCTACCTTGAAGGCAGCAAGGTCTTTGCCAAAGAATTCATGGAGAAATACGCTATCCCCACCGCCTCATTCAAGGTCTTTGCTGATCTTAAAAAAGCTCGAAAATACATTGATCAGATTGGTGCGCCCCTTGTTGTCAAGGCGGATGGCCTCGCGGCTGGCAAAGGTGTTATTGTCGCCAGCACTATCAAGGAGGCCAAAGATGCAGTCGATTTGATCATGAAGGACAAGGCCTTTGGGGATGCCGGGAACAAGGTGATTGTCGAGGCCTGTCTGCAAGGGGAAGAGGCATCTTTTATCGCCTTTACCGATGGCAAGACTGTTCTTCCTCTGCCGACGTCCCAGGACCATAAGGCCATCTATGATGGGGACAAGGGGCCGAATACCGGCGGGATGGGCGCGTATTCGCCTGCCCCGGTGGTAACTGAGGCCATC
>JANMTN010000125.1:0-2118 GCA_031390685.1 Desulfobulbaceae bacterium | reverse complement strand
CCTGCCAGGTACCGTCGATGAGGATAACCTGCCTGATGCCGGTCAGGTCGCAGCCCTCTGCGTCTGCGGCGCCGGGATAGATCAGCGCCACACCACCCGCCTCGATCTCCTCCACCAGTCTGACCGGCGGATGGACCCGGTCCCAGAGGACCTGTTCTGCCGCGTCTCCCAAAACATCCACCACCACCCGACCGGTATTGGATCGTTTATCGAACTCTCTTGCATGGGTTAACAGGGTGAATTTCATGTCAAGCGCCTTGGTTTCCGTGTTCACGGGATGATGACATGCCGTGTGATCTTGAATGTCCTCTTGCCCACGCCGAATACTTGCAGCGTTTGCAGGGTATCATATCACGCCATCGGCAGAAACTGGAGTGTCATGCAATCAGGAGTGGCTGCAGGCATGCAATCATGCAAATAGTACGGCCAAATAGAGGAAATTGTTTGATTTTAGTGACCCAGTGTTTGAAATAACCGAATGAAAAGCTTGGCACGGGTGGATTTATCCTTACCAAGATGCTGGCTTACACGATGCTACGAGTGAAACCTGAATTCTTTATTGAATGATTCAAAAAAGAATGATAACTTATAGTCATGAAATTTTACGGTCGTGAACGAGAACTGAATAAGCTTAATGAACTGGCGGCGACAGGCACCAATGCCGCCCATCTGGTGGTTGTCACAGGAAGGAGGCGCATCGGCAAAACTGCTCTTATTAAGCGTTTTGGTGAAGGTCGCAATGACCTGATTTATTTTTTTGTCGGCAGAAAAAAACCTCAGGTGTTGCTCAATGAGCTTACCAGCCTGTTGGCCGAGCGAATACCGCTGCTTAAATCCCTCAAGATAACCAACTTTGAGCAGTTCTTTTCCATTCTTTTTGACCAGATGGCAGCCGAACCGCTGTTTATCGTGTTTGATGAATTTCAGAACTTTCTTTATGTCGATCCATCCGTATTCTCAACCCTTCAACATCTATGGGACAGTAACAGGGATCGCGCCAAAGGCGCCATGATCTGCATCGGTTCTGTCCAAACACTGATGCGCGATATTTTTGAAGGCAGTAAAGAGCCGCTGTTTGGCAGGGCTACTGCCAGAATTCACCTCGCCCCACTTGCAGCCGATGTGATTGCAGCCATTCTCCGTGACCATAAGCGCAAACCGGAAACTGATCTGCTGTTGTTCACCACGCTGTTTGGTGGTGTGCCAAAGTATTATTTCCTGTTGGATCGTCACCAGATCTTCGGGCTCAAAACTGATGAAATCATATCCCGCGCCTTTTGTGAGCCGGATGCGCTGTTGCAAAACGAAGGGAGGGAACTGCTGATAGAGGAGTTCGGCAAGAACCACCAGATGTATTTTTCCATCATGCAGGTTATCGCTGCCGGTGAAACACAGATGGCCAGGATAGCCGATACAGTCGGACTGAACACCAGCACACTCCCCAAATATCTGGATGAGCTGACATCTTACTATCAAGTCATCGAAAGGCGGGTTCCGGTTACATCAATAAGAGCGGAGCAGAAGAACGGACGGTATCATATTTCCGATCCGCTCATGCGCTTCTGGTTTCGCTATATTTTCCGTAATCAAAGTCTGATTGAGATGGGAGAAACGGAACGCCTCAACAGCAAGATCATGCAAGACTTGTCTACACTTATGGGACATGCGTTTGAAAATCTGACACGGACATTGCTAATGGCCCGTAACGATGGTTCAATTGTGCCGTTTATGTTTGATAAGATCGGCGGCTACTGGAACCGCACTGGCAGTGTGGAGATTGATATTGTTGCCTTGGATGATGCTGGTGGAAATATTCTGTTTGGCGAGTGCAAGCTGAACGGCAACCGTTTTACTGTTGCCGATGCTGTCAGATTGAAAGAGAAGGCTGTACAGGTGGTCTGGAAAAATGCTTCACGGAAAGAGCATTTTATGCTGGTTTCGCATGAGTCGGTTTCACCAGGCAGGCGGAATAAATTAGAAAACGAGGGAGTGACAGTTGTAGAATTGAAGCAGCTTTTGTGAAGTAAGGGGCACGTACGAAATCAGTATCATCCTCTCACTTGGGAAGCTCTTGCGAGAACATGGGAAGTCCCAACTTTTTCCGGCGGAACCTGTGCA
>JANMTN010000246.1:0-6002 GCA_031390685.1 Desulfobulbaceae bacterium | reverse complement strand
AGCATATTCACATAACTTGAGTGATACTTGATGCGGCAGGCAAAAACAACATTTTCAAAAAAATAAAAGAATTGGGACGGTTTTATGATAAACGTGGTTTCCCCGATTGTCCTGAAAGGGAAAGAGACTTTCATCGAAATGATGAAATGGAAGATCGACTCCGCCTCCGGACGCGCCCTGTACACCAAAACCAGGGTGAATATTCAGTGGAACCTGTTCTGTATCGTCCTCAACCTGAGAAAAGTGACAAGATATGGATCGGATTTTGCCTGATCACCAGGAAAAAGCTAAAACTGATTGACAATCCAGTCGATTTGCACAGAGAATAGAGCTGTAAACAATAAAAGAAAACAACAGGGAAATACCAACAAATAAAGATGAGCAACCACAATGAAAGCGGTGGAAAAAACACCCATCTTTCATTTGGATCATTATTGTAAATCGGATTTTCTACAGACTCGTTAAGCGACATCAATATCGCAGGAGGCACATTCATGGCACTCGGTTGGCTCGCAGTACTCCAAAGCGTTCCCTGGTCTGAGGTCATCAGCAACGCGCCAAAGGTTGCTGATGGCGCCAGAAAGCTGTGGAATGCGGTTGCCAGGAAATCCTCTCTGCCGGAGGTCTCTGATTCGAGCACGCAGCCAGCCGTCGCGCTCGAATCTCAACCCATGGCCGCACTCGATGCCCGTGTCATCACCTTGGAGGCTGCGGTATCCGACCTGCACGGCCAGATGCTCGCATCCTCCGAACTCATCAAGGCACTTGCCGACCAGAACGCCCAGCTTATCCAGCGCATCGAAACCAATCGGGTGCGTGTGCTCTGGCTCAGCGCAGTGACTGCGGTGGTGGCAATTGCCGCACTGCTCGGCCTGTTTCTGGCGTTCTCGCAGCATGGCGCCTGACCCATCCATCAACTCGGATACGGGCGATAAAGTCGTCCGCACCGGGAATGTCAGAGATTATGCCTCTTAGGAGAAACAACGATGCCACGCGCTAAACGAGATCCACCCACAGAACTGGAGGACTTGCCGAACATTGGCAAAGCTATCGCCGCCGATCTTCGGCGTATTGGCATACTCCGGCCCGATCAGCTTGCCAGGCGTGAGCCCATTGCCATATTTCGCGAACTGTCAGAAGTCATGGGCTATCGCCACGATCCTTGCGTGCTCTATACGTTGCTCTCGGTAAAGCATTTTCTTGCGTGCGGTGAAGCCCTGCCATGGTGGAACTTCACCGCTGAAGGAAAAAAACTTCTGAAATCGAGCGAGAAAGGAAGCCAGCCATGAAGCCACGCATTACAGTCATTACTGCTTCTGGATGCCTTTGAATATAGGAAGATCCAACAATACCAAAACCATGATAGAGTAAATTTGTGGATATATAGAATTCTCCTTATCTTTTGCCTGGTTGCTTTGATAGGACGACATGTCCACTCTTTTTACTATTCGTTTCTTTTGAGCAAATACGCTCAATCCGGAAGAACCAAAAAATAGAGGAGAACACCATGGGGACAGACAAGGAAGCAATCAAACTGGCAATTAAAGATGAATTTCTCAGCCGTTTCAAGAAGGCGGACGCCAAACCCGGTGATACCCTCTCTGTGGCTTGGTTGTATGACGAATTCCTGCCGAGTCTCAGCAAGAAGGAGCAATTAGCCCTTGAGGAAGCTATCATTGAAATGATCCACGATGGCTTGATTAAGTATGTTCACAGCCCGAAGATCACCTATGCCCTGACCCAGAAAGGGAAAGATCTCTTGTGTTTACATGAAACTCCACTCACTCTGACAGGAAGAGTTGAAACAACATCCTGATTTTACGAAATATTGTAAGTATGATTTTTACCAACTTGTTGACATTGCCTCGCTGGGACAGATAATTCTCCCCCAATTCCTTGTATCGCTCACCGTGCTTGATAATGGCATACAAAGCTTTGACAATTCGATGAGCAATAGCAACAATTGCTTTCTGATACGTATTTCAGTTTGTAGAAACTCAACACATAGGGAGAAAAACTATGTTTTGGCATGATAAACGTAAAAGCAGTAATGTGGAAGACCGACGGAATATGAGTGAATCCGGACTCGGCGGCACGGGCAGTGGTGGCGGTATATTACGTCTGCTTCCCATGCTATTCAGGTTTTTAGGCTTCAAAGGTACTTTACTACTGCTGGTGGGTGTGGGTGTTTACGGTTTATTTTCCGGAAACCTCGGCAATATATTAGTTGGCCTTGGTCTGCAACAAAGTACCCCAACCAGTTTGTCCACAGAACCTCTTCGAGAAACTGCAGCAGAAAAAGAACTTGTGGATTTCGTTTCAGTTGTCTTGGCCGATACCGAAGACACCTGGAGCACCTTGTTCCGACAAAAGGGAAAAACATATCAGGAACCACGGATAGTACTGTTTCGCGACGCAGTAAAATCGGCATGCGGCATGGCTCAATCAGCCGTGGGCCCCTTTTATTGTCCGGGCGATCAACAAATCTACATCGACCTGGGTTTTTTTGACCAGTTGCAACATCGCTTCAAGGCACCGGGGGACTTTGCCCAGGCCTATGTTATTGCCCACGAAGTTGGTCACCACGTCCAAACCCTGTTGGGTATATCCGGCAAAGTTCAAGCGGCCCGCAATAACCTCAGCCCGGCAGAAGGCAACGAATTCTCCGTTCGACAGGAGCTGCAGGCTGACTGCCTCGCAGGCGTCTGGGCCAATCATGCCAACAGCACTCGACAGCTACTTGAAGTAGGTGATGTCGAAGAAGGTCTGACCGCGGCCAGCGCCATTGGTGATGATACTTTACAAAAACAGTCACAAGGATATGTAAGCCCGGATTCTTTTACCCATGGCAGTTCGGCACAACGGGTAAAATGGTTTAAAATTGGTATGGCAAGCGGCGATATGGACAGTTGTGATACATTCAATAATGAATAGTTATTGAGAAATTTTTTGGCAAAGTCAGCAAAAATTGCTCTGCCCATGAGGCGGTAGTCGTTCCAGGAGATTCTATTTTTATGGAGAACCAAGGTCGTCCCGATATCGATAAGAAGCTGGGGGTGCTGATCGGCGGCTCCGGCCTGATCGGCGGGAGCATTCTCGAATATTTCAAGACCAGGAACGAAGGCGAATTCGAGCTGATGGCGCCCAACAGCAAACGTTTGAGTCTGCGGGACCCGAAGGATATACGGCTCTACCTCAAGCGGTATACACCGGATTTCATCATCAATACCGCCATCACCGCCATTGACAGTAACCCGCTTCTCACCTTTGAGACAAATTACCTTGGTACGGTCAACCTGGCCAGGGCGGCGGTCGATCTGGGTATTCCCTATATCCATTTCAGCTCTGCCGCCGTCTTGCCGTCAGGGCAAAATCTTGTGGAAGAAGATCAGCTGAGATTGACACCTGAACTGGCCAACTACCCCAAGTCTAAATTACTGGCGGAACTGGCCCTTCAGGAAATGCACCGCACGCTCGGGCTTGATTATACCAATATCCGTCTGGCCGTGGTCTATGGCACGCATGATCATAAGATTCAGGGCTTTCAGCGGATGCTTTTTGCCTTGGCTGATCAAACCATGCCGTTTCTTTTTACTAATCAGCAGGCCATGCATTCGTATTCCAATGCGAAAAAAATCCCTTTTTTCGTCCATCATGTCCTGCATCACCGGGAAGAGTTTGGCGGCCAGACCTTTCACTTTGTCGATCCCAATCCGGTGTCATTGAGCCAACTTATTCTCACCATCAAGTCCTATCTGGAGCTGAAGCGGCCAAGGGAAATTTTCCTGCCCTATCCCTTGGCCAAGTTCGGGGCCGATAGCATGATTGCTTTGACCCGGCTGTTGCGACGGATCGGCATTGAGTCCAAGATGCCGCCCGAGTTGATGTTTCTGCAGAATTTTTACCTGACGCAGACTCTCTCGGCGATAAAACTCAGGCAGTCAAGCTTTGTCGACCCGGATCCACGGGCCACCGTTTTTACCGAATTACCCATCTTGATCCAATATTATCTGACGCGCTGGGAAAATCTCAATCTCATTGCGTCGTATGATAAGGTTTTTTTTGATCCGGGAAAACGGGCTGAAATTTTTGTGAACGATCCGGAGCAGATGCTGGCGTCCCTTGGGGATGATGTTGCTCATCCTTTTCTGGATACCTGCATGTGGCCACGGGGCGGTGACGTCGATTCCGAGACGGGAGACTAACAACGCCAAAACATGATTTGACACCAGGAGGGCGGCTTAGATGGCTTGGCACATGGCATGTATCCATAAAAAAGTTTTTATCTGCCAACCTATTTAAAATCGTCATTCAAAGAGGGAAACACGATTATTGATAACATTATTTTATCCTGTATTTTAACCGATATTCAGATGTATACTTTAATAAAGATAAGAGCCGGACAGGAATAAAGAGGTAAGGAACGTGGAGGTGCGCCAGGGTGACGGCTACAAAGGTTGGCCCGAACACGCCCCTTTTGACGGCATTATTGTTACCCGCCGCCTGTCACTCGCCGCCCGCCTTGCAGGAGCAACTTCAACCGGGAGGCAAATTGATCATTCCCATTGGTCTGCCCTATAGCTTTCAGGAACTGTTGGTGCTGGAAAAAGACCAGAAAAGGATGTTCAGTATCAGGAATGTATTATCCGTCCCCTTTGTCCCGCTCACCCACGCACAGATTGACTCAGATGTTAAGGAAAACTGATCCTCACCATTGACCCTAAACCCTTATATACACGGAGAAGAACCATGCAAGTACCTTTACAGATCACCTTTCGTAATATGGAAACATCCGAAAAGATAGAAACGGATATTCGCAAATGGGTCGACAAATTGACCAGTCACCATCGGGATATCATCAGTTGCCACGTCGTCGTTGAGGCTCCGGCCCACCACCAGCATAAGGGTGGCCTGTTCAAGACCAGTATTGATATTACCTCTCCGGAAGGGAAGTTTGTAGTCAACCGTGAACCATCTGCCCAGCATAAAGAGCATGTGGACGTTCATGTATCCATTCGCGATGCCTTTAACGCCGTCGAACGTCAGCTCGATGAATACTCCTGCAAACGAAAGGGAGAGGTCAAGATGCATGAGGAGGTGCCTCGAGGCCGGATCAACCAGCTCTTCCCCATGGAGGATTATGGGACAATCATCACCGCCGATGATCGGGAGATCTATTTCCACCGCAACAGCGTTCTGAATATGGATTTTGATGCCCTGACCATTGGTACCATGGTCCGTTTTCACGAGGAGGCCGGAAATGATGGCCCCCAGGCCAGCACCGTAAAAGTGGAGGGATGATGATCGATCTGGGGATGGTGCTCATCCCTCAGGCTGATTGGCAGGGCAGGGAGTTTTCTTACCGGATTTTTATGAATGAGCACCCTGGGTTACGGCTGTTTCTTGATGTCGGCCTGGATGCCCGTGCCTGCATGTTTCATGATGTTTTTCAATGACTCTATCACCTTGCTGGCATCGGCCTTGGTCAATTCGTCGATTGCTGTCTTGTGGTAATATTTCTTCAGAAAATTGTGGAAGTGATCTTCGTTCCAGTGGAGATCCTCAGTGAGATGTTTGATGAAATATTTTTGTCTGAAAGTAAGGCCATACTGGTTGATCTGATAGCGTTTGCTCCGGGTAAAATAGCGGAGCAAACGCTGAAAAGCCATCTCGTCCAGATCCTTGGCCGAGCGGACGCCTGTCACCTGATAGAGGGTATCCCGATATTTCTGGTCTGAGAGATTGAGCTCCCGCTTGACAATATGAATAAGGGCCAGTTTTTTCTTGTCGAGCCCGTTTGATCTCCGGCATTTTTTCATGATCTCCCGCATAAATGCCGGAAGATCCGCAGGCTCTCTGGAGGTGATCAGGTTGTCATCGATAATTACCTGCTCATCAGTGTAGGTGCATCCTGCTCCCTGTAACTCTTCCGCCATGTCCCGGCAGCAGGTGGCCCTTCTGCCGGTAAGCACACCCGCCGAGATCAGTACCTGGGGACCATG
>JANMTN010000119.1:0-8540 GCA_031390685.1 Desulfobulbaceae bacterium | reverse complement strand
CTATAACCAGTTCCCGTTTGATCTTGGCGAGCTCAATCTCAACTTCGGTTAACGGTCGTTGATTCTTGCCGATGCTGCCGAGCTTACCGGCATTAGCCGCTCGTACCCAACCCTCCAAGGTGCTTTTGGGTAATGAGAGCCGTTTTGCAGCTTCTCCGGAAGAAAGTCCGCCTTCAGTTACCAGTCGGGCGGCCTCTTCCCGGAACTCTTTTGTGTAACGGCCATACGGGATTTTTTCCATGTTGACACCCCCATTTTGTTTTGTTTGTAATCAAAACATTGGTGTCCATTTTTTTCAACCTACATCAGCTGTTATCCATTAACGTAAAAAAGACTGGAAATGAGTCATATATGACCATCGGTTAAATATGACCATTTTAAATGGTTGTTAATGAAAATTCTGCAAATACCTTCATACCTAATTGTTAATAAAAATCAGAATGATGGATAAAATGATGCTGAGTGTTTGGAACATGGTATAAATATTGCATAAATTAAATAAAGAGCAGTGGCACAAATACTTTCTATTTGGCGCCTCTTATTGTCATCAGTATTGTCATCAGTTTGTCACTTATACGAATTAGGCTGTTTAAGGTGATTGTTGGTCGTTTCTCAGTTCTAAAATTAGGACGGCAAGCAGGAACATAGGAGGATAAAATGAAGAGAATTATTATGTTGGGAATGGCATTGGTGACAATGCTTGTATTTCTTGGCGGATGTTATGCGGGATATACCGAGTATGACAGGGATGGAATATATGACGAAGGCGGAAGATATTATAGGGATGGGAGCTATTACAGGGATGGAAGCTATTACAGGGATGGAAGATATGACGGAGATGGAAGATATTACAGGGATGGAAGATATGACCATAATAGGCGTAAGAGGAATTACCATGGCTGGTACGGAGAATGATGAAAAGAAATAAGCACTGTGCATCCCGGAAGCTGGTCAAGCCATAATATTAAATTTGATCTGGCAATGCCTCAACAGTTCCATTGCCAGATCAAAGAGGGACACTCAAGATGGCAGGTCATTGTTTTCTCCTTTCAGTTGGTTGTGTTTAGATTGGTTCCGAAAGGATAAGAAGTGGCCTGCCTGCTCCCGCCAAGCCTCATTCAAATTTACAGAAAAAATGGTATCCTAACCTAAAAAAATCCGACAACGACAAAAGAAATTCTACTTTTTTCTTTAGTTTTCATTTATCCTTTGTGAAGAATTTTCATCTTTTTTGACCATCTTCCATCCAGGATAAGTATCCATGTGGTTTGTCCGGTTCCTCACCTCTTCCATTGGCAAAAAATGGCTCATGGCCGTAAGCGGCCTGTTACTGCTCCTCTTTCTCGGCAGCCATATCGCCGGCATTGCTACCCTGTATCTGGGCACCGCCGCTTTTCAGGGCTATGCCGAGCAGATAAACAGCCATATGCTCACCCTGCACATCTTCAGTATTGGACTTTTTCTCCTCTTCATGATTCATATTTTCACCGGTCTGTTCCTCTTCCACCAGAACCGGAAGGCACGACCAACCCCTTATAGAATATCGGTCAGGGTAGCCACTCATTCCCTGGCCGCTCATGCCCATGGCATCCGGGAATCCTTGCCCTTCGCCGCGCGGACCATGCCCTACACCGGCCTCTTGATCCTGTCTTTTGTCATTATCCACATCTTTGGCTTTTCCTTTGGCCCGCAGGACGTTCCTGTCGCCAAAACTGTTGTCACCCTGCTTCGCAACCCCGGATATGGCCTTCTCTATATCTTCTCGTTTACAGTACTGGCGATTCATATCCATCACGGCATCTGGTCCCTGCTCCAGACCCTGGGCCTGAATCATCCACGCTTCACGATGTTCATCGCCAGGATGTCGACCATCCTCCCCATCTTTTTTCTGATTGTGGCTGGCGGCATTCCCCTGCTTCTGATCTGCGGGGTGGAATTTTGATAGCCTCTAACCCATTCCCGTTTTGAACAACCATGGAACTTCACGCCCACATACCGCCCGGTCCCCTGACCCAGAAATGGGACAATCACCGTTTTGCCGGTGGTCTGGTCAGCCCGACCAACAGGCGCAAGTTCAAGATCATTGTGGTCGGCACCGGTCTGGCCGGGGCCTCCGCCGCCGCAACCCTTGCCGAACAGGGGTATCAGGTGACTACCATCTGCATCCAGGACAGCCCCCGGCGCGCCCACTCCATTGCCGCCCAGGGCGGCATCAACGCCGCCAAAAATTACCAGAATGACGGCGACTCCGTCCTCCGCCTCTTCCATGACACCATCAAAGGCGGCGACTTCCGCTCCCGTGAGGCCAATGTGTACCGGCTGGCCCAGATCAGCAACAGCATCATCGATCAGTGTGTGGCCCAGGGGGTACCCTTTGCCCGGGAGTATGGCGGAACGCTCGCCAACCGCTCTTTTGGCGGCACCCAGGTCTCCCGCACCTTTTACGCCCGCGGCCAGACCGGCCAGCAACTGCTGCTCGGGGCTTACGGCGCCCTCTCCCGTCAGATCAAGTGCGGTCGGGTAACCATGATGACCCGGCGCGAGATGCTTGAACTGGTGGTGATTGATGGCTGCGCCCGCGGCATTGTCACCCGCAACATGATCAACGGCGACCTGGAAAATCATCCTGCCGATGCGGTCATCCTCGCCACCGGCGGCTACGGCAACGCCTATTTCCTCTCCACCAACGCCAAGGTTTCCAATGTCACCGCCATCCTGCGCGCCTGGAAGGCCGGGGCCGGTTTTGCCAATCCAAGCTTTGTCCAGATCCACCCGACCTGCATCCCGGCACAGGGCACGTACCAGTCCAAGCTCACCCTCATGAGTGAAAGTCTGCGCAATGATGGCCGGGTCTGGATTCCCAAAATCGTCGGCGATCGGCGCGATCCGGCCTCCATCCCGGAAAATGAACGGGACTATTACCTGGAGGAGAGATACCCCTGTTTCGGCAATCTGGTGCCCCGGGACGTGGCCTCCAGAAACGCCAAGGAACAGTGCGATGCCGGAAAGGGAGTGGGAGAAACAGGACTTGCCGTCTATCTTGATTTTGCCTCCGCCATCGAACGGGACGGTGCGGCCGTCATCCTCAAAAAATATGGCAATCTGTTCCAGATGTATGAGAAAATCACCGTCCGTAACCCCCTGCAGGAGCCGATGATGATCGCCCCCGCTGTCCATTACACCATGGGCGGACTGTGGGTGGACTACAACCTGATGACCACCATCCCCGGCCTCTTTGCCATCGGGGAATGCAACTTCTCGGATCATGGCGCCAACCGCCTTGGCGCCAGCGCCCTGATGCAGGGGCTGGCCGACGGCTATTTTATTATCGGCACCAGTATTGGCAACTATCTCAGTACCATGCCCCCTGACTATGTCACCCCCCAGCATGTGGGATTTCTTGAGGCCCAAATGAAATGCCACGACCGGACCCAGCGGCTGCTGCGCAACAACAATAAAATCACCGGTAAAAAGGTGACGGTGGACACCATTCACCGGGAACTTGGCCGTCTGCTGTGGGAACATTGCGGGATGTCGAGAAACAGGATTGGTCTTGAACAGGCCTTGGCCAGACTCCCTGAGCTCCGCGAGGCATTCTGGGGCCAGGTCTGCGTCCCCGGCACCGGTAATGAACTGAATCAATCCCTGGAACGGGCCGGGAGGGTCGCCGATTTTCTCGAATGCGCCGAGATCATGATCCGTGACGCCCTGGCCCGTGCTGAGTCCTGCGGCTGCCACCTGCGGGAAGAAAGTCAGACCGAGGAACATGAGGCCAGACGTGACGATGACCATTACGCCCACGTCTCAGTCTGGGAATACAGAGGCGAAAATAAACCACCGATGATGCATAAGGAGCCACTGCTCTTTGAAAACGTCAACCTCAGCCAGAGGAGCTATACCTAACTGGTAACCGGAATAATTCTCATGCAAACCATTGACCTTACCCTCCAGATCTGGCGTCAGAAAAACAGCGACGCCCCTGGTGATTTTGAGACCTACCCCCTGAAAAATATCTCCACCGCCATGTCATTTCTGGAGATGCTGGACCTCCTCAATGAAAACTTGACCCTGCAGGGCAAGGAACCGGTAGCCTTTGATCATGATTGCCGGGAAGGTATCTGCGGCATGTGCGGGGCCATGGTGAACGGGATCGCCCATGGCCCGCAACCGGAAACCACTCTCTGCCAGCTGCACATGCGCCATTTTAAAAGCGGCGACACCCTGGTCATTGAACCGTTTCGCTCCCGGGCTTTTCAGGTGAAAAGAGATCTGGTGATCGACCGCTCGGCCCTTGACCGGATTATCCAGGCGGGGGGTTATATCTCGATCAATACCGGCGGCGCACCCGACGCCAACACCATCCCCATCCCCTCGCCGGCCGCAGAACTGGCCATGGACGCAGCAGCCTGCATCGGCTGCGGGGCCTGCGTCGCCAGTTGTCCCAACGGAGCGGCCATGCTCTTCACCGGCGCCAAGATCTCACAACTGAGTCTTCTGCCTCAGGGCCAGCCGGAGCGCAAGAAACGGGCCCTGGCTATGGTCCTGGCCATGGACAAAGAGGGGTTCGGCAACTGTTCCAATGAATTGGAATGTGAGGCGGTGTGTCCCAAGGGAATCTCCATCCGCCACATTGCCCGCATGAACCGCGAATACCTTATGGCATCTTTTTCCGGGGAATAACCGTGCCGATCCTCTCTGCAAGACAGGGCGTCGACGAATTGTCGCCAGACTCGTTTTTCCGGCTGTTTGTGAAATTGAATCAACCGGATCACGTCTCGCATTTTCTCTTTCTGCCAGGCATGCTGTTCAATGATGCCAGGCAATGGTGGGGGGCAAAAGGCAGGCGGCCACATCCCCATGAAGGTATTGATCTCTATCTCATGCAGGGTGTGGAGACGGGAGTAAAGATTGTTCTGCCGCAAATGCTGATCCCGGCTCTCCTCCCAGGACAGCTGTTTCATTTTCATCGTGATTTTTTGGGAGAAACCCTCTATATTCGACATCCGGAGATCCGGCAGGGAAATACTGTTCTCCATACGATTTATGGCCACGTCCAATTCAGTCCTGGTCTGAGTTGTCCCTCCGTCATCAACAAGGGGCAAATAGTGGGAAGAATAAGCTCTCCTCCTGACACAACTCCTGTCCCTGCTCATTTGCATATCAGTTGTGCCTGGATCCAAGAAGATCAGCAAGTGGAAGAGCTCAACTGGAAAGACATGACGAGAAATGCCAATGTTTATTTTATTGACCCCCTTCCCTTCCTCATGCAATAAGCCGTTGGCATAAAATATAAAATAACTGCTTCAGTTATACGGCAGCAACGGCAGAAGGAGCCGTAACGAAATGGTCGGGGAGGTAACAGTTCTTACGTAACGTCTCCTAACAGTCACAACCATCAACATCTCTTGTCAGAAAACTCATAAATGCATATTCTGGTGGACGCCGATTCCTGTCATGGAATCATCAAGGATATCCTGTACCGGGCCGCGGAAAGGACCCAGACCCTGATGACCCTGGTGGCGGATCGTCCGCTGACGATTCCGGAATCCTCCTATATCAAAAGGGTCCAGATCAGATCAGGACTCAATGCGGCGGATGCCCGGATCATTGCCCTGGCGCAGCCTGGTGACCTGATTATCACCGATGATATCCCCCTGGCCTCGGCGGTGGTCGGCAAGGGCTGCCTGGTACTCAATCAAAGGGGTGAGATGCTGCGGGAAGAGAATATCGCTGAACGGCTTTCCTCCCGGGATTTTATGACCGAACTGCGGGAGTCCGGCATCAACACCGGAGGCCCAGCGCCAATGACCCAGAAAAATCGGCAATCATTTGCCAACCAACTGGACCGGCTCCTGGTTCAGCTGGCCATCGTTCAAAAATAATGAGTTCATTGTTATGTCATGAACGGAATAAATTACCGTAATGATTAAAAAAATAGATAAAATCGTAATGGTTATTTCTTAATGGCCCCCTAAAAGGCACAACCTTAAATTCGTACCAAGGATAATCACCATGGAATGGCTTGCTTCCCCCGAAATCTGGATGTCCCTGATCACCCTTACCGCACTCGAGATTGTCCTCGGGGTCGACAATATCATCTTCATTGCCATTCTGGTCGGACATCTGCCCAAAGACCAGCAGGCCAGGGGAAGGACCATAGGTCTGGCCATGGCCATGCTCAGCCGGATTGCCCTGCTCTTTTCCATCACCCTGATCATGCGCCTGACCCATCCCTTTTTCACCCTGTTCGCGCATGGCATTTCCGGCCGCGACCTGATCCTGATCGGCGGCGGCCTGTTTCTGCTCGCCAAAAGCACCATGGAGATCCATGAAAGCCTGGAAGGAGAAGAACTTGAAGAACACTCCACCCACAAAAAATATGCCGCCTTCTGGCCCACCATCGTCCAGATCTTGATCCTTGATATCGTCTTCTCGTTGGACTCGGTGATTACCGCGGTGGGGCTTTCCGACCACCTGGCCATCATGGTTACCGCCATTGTCATTGCCGTAGGGGTCATGCTTTTTCTGGCAGAAAGCATCTCCGATTTTGTTGAAATCCACCCGACCATCAAGGTTCTGGCCTTAAGTTTTCTGCTGCTGGTGGGCATGGCCCTGATCGGTGAAGGATTCACCCTGCACATCCCTAAAGGCTATATCTACTTTGCCATGGCCTTTTCGGTCTTTGTGGAAATGCTCAACATAAGGCTGCGCGCCAAGAGGATTGCACCTGTGCGTCTGCGCAAATCGACTCCCATAGATCTGGATATCGAATAACAGCCATGCATTTTCATACGGTCATTGTCGGCGCGGGTCCTGGCGGACTGGCCTGCTCCAGGGTTCTTGCTGATCATAATATCCAGAACCTGGTCATTGAACGGCATGAGATCATCGGGGCCAAGGTGTGCGCGGGCGGGATCACCTGGGACGGCCTGATGAGCCGGGTGCCGCAGGATCTTGCTGAAAAATCTTTTCCGGTGCAGCACATCGTAACCCTTCTCCAGAAGGCGCGCATTGAAGAACCAACACCCATCATCGCCACCGTCAATCGAGTAAAACTTGGGGCTTATATGGCTCAACAGGCCATCACGGCCGGGGCCGAGATCATGACCGGATGGCAGGTAAAGGCAATCAGAGGACAAACCCTGATCATGGAGCAGAAAAAAAGCAGGAGACAGCAGGAGATCACCTTTGACTATCTGGTGGGGGCAGACGGCTCAAATTCGCTGGTACGCAGACATCTGGGACTGACAAGCAATAAGATGGGCATCGGTATCAATTACCAGATCAGCGGCGATCTGCAGAGAATGGAGTGGCACCTGAACAGCCATTTTTTCAGGAACGGGTATGGCTGGATTTTTCCCCACAGGGATACTCTTTCCATTGGCGCCTATATTGCCCAGACCGTCATACCCGCCCAGGATCTAAAAAATGGTCTGATTGCCTGGGCTGCGACCCTGGGATTTTCCCTTGAAAAAGAACAGGCCAGGGCCGAATATATCAACTATGATTATCAGGGTTGGCGGTTTGGCAGCTCTTTTCTGATTGGCGACGCCGCTGGTCTGGCCTCGGGGCTGACCGGCGAGGGTATCTACCCGGCCATCATCTCCGGTGAAGAAACGGCCCGAGCCATCATTTATCCCGATCACAGCACTGATGTAATGAAAAATCTGATCCGCAGACACCACCGGCACAGCCGCATGGCAGACTGGACTGGAGCGAGTCCCACCTTCAATATCATTGCCGGAGAACTCGTGACTCTGGGGCTGCGATGTGGTTTAATCAAATTCAGCAAACTGGAAATGGCGTCTTGCAGATAACATACAAGGTACCGTTCATGGCGTTACAATGTTACAGTTATTTTTAAACGACGGCTTAGGCTTCTCTGAGTAAGAACGCCTTTTCACACATTAACTCTTCAACACCCAGAACGAAAACCATGGCCCCCACATCAAACAAAAGAATCAAGCCTCTATTCGTGAATATCGCCTTCATCCTCTCCTGTGGCGCCATTCTCTTTTTCCTATTCAACGCCCCGAAAGAGACCACGGCAAAACTGCCCAAAGACCCGGTTCACAGCCGGTTCCATGAGATGGGGAAAAAAGAGGCAGAAAAATTCTGTGCCGAGTGTCACTCCCCTAACGGCGTGTACCCTCTTCCTGAAGGCCATCCACCTAAATACCGTTGTATTTTCTGCCATAAGAGACAATAACAGGGACATGACCGTACAGGCAGGCGCCACTGGTTCTTTCTTGCACCAGTCAATTTAACAGATGTCTCTGGTCGCGTTTCTGTCTGATTTTTACAAAGAGATGCAGGGAGAGAAAATAACTGGCTATGGTGAAGGGAAGGGCCAGGGCAGTTCCCCCGACGACCAGGACAATTACCGCCTCATAGCCAAGTCCGGCAAGGACTTCCATGGATTGCTGCAAGCCCGGATGTTGAAGCAGGATATCCAGCACCTCTTTTATCCGGATCCAGGTGAGCTCGTAGGGGGTCAGGGCATTGCCAATGATGGTGGAGAGATAATATTGGGGGACGTA
>JANMTN010000115.1:0-6842 GCA_031390685.1 Desulfobulbaceae bacterium | reverse complement strand
CAGTACGGTGAGGGCGCGCTCCGGGTGGGGGGAAAGACCACCGGATACTACAATACAGTTTCTGCATCCTACGGATTGCAGGCGGGAGCGCAAACCTTCGGCTACGCCCTGTTTTTTATGGACACGGAGAAGTTGGATTATCTTAAGAAAAGCGACGGGTGGGAAATTGGAGTCGAGCCCAGTCTCGTGATTGTGGATGAAGGGATGGCTCGCTCGCTCTCTACTACCACTGTTAAATCTGGTGTCTACGCCTTTTTCTTCAACCAGAAAGGTCTTATGGCTGGCCTTAGTATCCAGGGGAGCAAGATAACTGAGTTTGTACCGGGGAAGTAAGATGAGGTGAGATGATACCGTAATCGCTTGTGAAGGCGGAGAAAAAGTCGAAGAAGAAACTGGTTCCTAAGCCTGGAGTCTCGCATTCGATTCAGACTGCGGTCACCAATTCCTGTAGGGGGATTAATAAGCAAAAACAGCTTATTAATCCCCTTTGTGATTTTGTGATTTTGTCATTTTTTCTCGTTCAGGTAGGGGTGGCCCTGGGAATGGGAACAAGCCGTGTTAATTTCGTTCGTCAGACTGCTGTCAGACCGTCGCCTACAAGGATATTGACGAGATGATTGAAAATCAGCTTGATCTATGGAGGTGCTGGTGGCCCTGCGGCTTCTGGCCATAATCAAGGGGTGAGAGGTCTTGCCCTCAGCTCCAGCCTACAGGAGTCGTTGGACCTCCTCTTCATCGACATCCGACCACTGCCGGTAGGCTTCGGCCACGGCGAAGCTCCAGCCGCTGCGGACGTTGGCGCAGTAGAGAGCATCGACCAGCGGCGCCACCAGTGCAAGGGCATGATCGTGGCCGGTGGGCACCGCCACCACCAAGTTTTCCGCTCCCAAGTTGCGCAGGGCCTCCACCGCAGTCAGCATGGTGAAACCCGAGGCCAGGCCGTCATCGACGAGAATTACCGCCCGGCCGGCCACCGCCGGAAAAGGACGTTCGCCGCGAAAAAGCTTCACCCGGCGCCGGACCTTTTCCCGGGTGACCCGGATCCCCGCCTCGATCTGCTCCCGGCTCAGGGCCAGCCGCGCCGCCAATTCATGGTTGAGCCGGACGGTGTCGTCAAAGGCCACCGCCCCGTAGCCCGCTTCGCTGTTCCAGGGCAGGGTGGTCTTGCTGACCACCGCCACGTCGAGGGGACAGCCAAGCCGGTCGGCCACCGGCGCGGCCACCGGTACTCCGCCGGCGGGAATGGCCAGGACCAGCGGCTGCTGGGAGACCAAGGCGCTGAGCATCCCGGCCAGCACCTCCCCGGCCTCGGCCCGGTCGGCAAAAACCCCTACGCGATCATGAAGTTCTTCCAGTTCAATAACCCGACTCCGGTTCATGGCTCCTCCTCTTTCACCAAAAGTTCTATCCCCAAGAGCTGCGCCAGCTCTCTGAGCGCCGAACCGGGATCGGTTACCAGGATGCCCCGGATGCCGTGGGCCCGGGCGCGCTCCAAGTTCCCCTGGTCATCATCGAGAAAGAGGGCCGCCTCCGGCTTGCAGTCTAGCTCGGCTAGCACCTCGACAAAGAAGCGGGAATCCTGTTTGCTGCGGCCATGGTGGTAGCTGTTGAAAACCCGGTGGAAAAGAGCAAAGAAGTGGTAGCGCTCATCGAGTTCGTCCAGCCAGTTGGTCTGATCGCTGACGATCGCCAGGGTAAACCCGAGTTGGCGGAGGCGGTTCACCGCTGTCAGCATCTCGGGAAAGGGTAGAAAACGGTCGAGAATCAGGCGGCGCAACTCCCCGTCGGCAGCGGTAATCCCGGTCCGGCGGCGAAATTCACCCCAGAAGGAGGCCTCGCCGGCCGTGCCCACCACATAGCCGCTGCCGTAAACGATTTCCTTGCCTAGACGGTAGGTCTCGACGGGATCGAGCCCCTGCTCGCGCCCGATCGCCTCGAGCCCGGCGCGAAAGCCTTCGGCGGCGAGCACCCCGCCGAAGTCGAAAAGAATGGTTGAATAGACGGCCATGATTAACGTTCCAACTCCATTGATGCGGCGTCCCGGCGTCGGGCCACCTGATATTTTATTATAGGGAATCGGCGGGCGAGCTGTCAACTGATTTACCGAAAATCAAATCATCGCCAGTCTCCAGGGAGGCGAAGCAAAAAAAGCGCAAAAAAGGGGATAGATTTATTTTTTCCCTTTCTCGGCCGCCCTTGGGGCCTTAACTCACTCCTCCTCAAAAAGGGGACAGATTTATTTTTTTCTTTTCTTGGCCGCCCTTGGGGCCTTAACTCAATCCTGCGTTCCAGTTTCTGTTCAATTTCTTCTACAAAAGCCGTGCCCCCAGTCAGTTGACCCCGCAAAATAAATGTATGACCTTTTATGAAAGGTAATGCGGGCCATATTTTGTTCAGCATATTCACATAACTTTTTGAGAGTATATGATGGAGGTAAAAACAATATTTTCCCCAAGGTATCTTTCCCCAAAAATTGTCAACATTTTTGAGGGAATAGCTGGAGTGAAGTTTGCAAATTGCGGGCGGCCATCATACCTATTTATTTTTCCCTTTTATTAGCTTTAAATTTCTACTCTCACTCCTCCTCGGTAACTGCGTTTGCCAACCGGATAACTGAAGACCACAACCTGACGGGTCTTGTGCGCCCGCAATCCTTGGCTCAGATGGATCTGAGCTCCTGTCTGTCCTGTATGTAACAGGTCGAGCAGCAGCGCTATCTGCCTGAATTGCGGTCGTGCCTTCATCTGCCAGCAGCATTTTTCAAGGATGCGCCGCTGGAGGGCAGGGTGGCATTTGCAAAACTCTTTGGTCTCAATCAGAATGGTGTGAGGGGGTGATTCAGAGGTGATCGGTTGAATGGCGGTTATCCTGGCCACCTCTTGCCAGGCCTTGTCGGCCATCTCTTCCAGCAGCGCCTCCTCATCCTGAAGGATCTGCGCGGTCTGGAGCATGGTCTGCTTGATGGATTTGTTGAAGTGTTCTTGCAGATAGGGCAGGAGGTCGAGCCGCACCCTGTTCCGGAGATAGGTGCGTTCGAGATTGGAACTATCGATACAGAAAGGAATCTGTTGGGCCTGCAGATAGTGGAGCAGGGTCTCCTTGCTTTCAAGGAGGAGCGGACGGATGATTCGGCCATTCTGGAATTGCATCCCGGACAGTCCTTTTCGGCCGCTGCCGCGGATGAGGCGGATCAGGAGCTCCTCGGCCTGGTCATCGGCGGTATGGGCCACGGCGATTGCTGCCCCCTGGTATTGTAGTCGCATTGCTTCCAGCGCCTGATAACGCAGGGTGCGGGCGGTTTCTTCAATGGATGTTTTCTCCTGCTGGGCCGCACTTCTGACATCGACGCTGACCCGTTCAAACCCGGCCTGCAGCTGCCGGGCGAGGACCTGTACCAGCTCGATCTCCGCGCCGGTTTCAGCGGGCCTCAGGCCGTGATCGACATAGACGGCGACAAATCTGACCTGCGGCAGGGCGGAACAAAGGATATGGAGCAGGGCCACGGAGTCCGGGCCGCCGGAGACCGCGACCATGACCGTGTCGCCGCTTTGCATGGCGGCCCTTGTAACAAGGGCCGCCATGCGTTGGCGCAGGATTGCGGGAGGTGTGGGGTGTTTCAACGGGTGTGTGCTTTGATCGTTATTGTTTCAGGGCCGCCACTAATTTTTGCAAGGAAGATTTGGCGTCGCCAAAGAGCATCATGGTGTTGTCCTTGTAGAAGAGATCGTTCTCAATGCCGGCAAAACCAACGCTCATGGAGCGTTTGAGGACAATCACAGTCTTGGCCTTTTCCACGTCCAGCACCGGCATGCCGTAGATGGGGCTGCAGGGGTTGGTTTTGGCCGCGGGATTAACAACGTCGTTGGCGCCAATCACGAGAACCACATCGGTGCTGGAAAAATCATCATTGATATCTTCCAGGGCAAAAAGCTGCTCATACGGGACATCGGCCTCGGCCAGCAGGACATTCATGTGGCCCGGCATGCGTCCGGCAACGGGGTGAATGGCGTAGCGGACATTGACCCCCTGTTCGCCCAGATAGTCACCAAGATCCCGGGTGGCATGCTGGGCCTGGGCTGCGGCCATGCCATATCCGGGGACAATGATCAGTGAGCCGGCATTGGCCAGGATCGTGGCCACATCTTCAGTCTCACATCCCTTCATCGTTCCTGTCGGAACTTCTCCTGTGTCTACCTTACATTCGTCCACCTTGCCAAAGGCGCTGAACAGGACATTGGCAAGGGAACGGTTCATGGCATCGCACATGATCTTGGTGAGAAAGATACCGGAGGCGCCGACCAGCGAGCCGGTAATGATCAGGGCGTTATTGCTCAAGGCAAAACCGGTCATGGAGACGGCCAGGCCCGAATAGGAGTTGAGCAGGCAGATGATAACCGGCATGTCGGCCCCGCCGATGGGAATAACGGCCAGCACGCCAAGGCCCAGGGACAGGACAAGGATGGCGGAGAGGGTCAGGATGCTGGTGGGATTCTGGAAGAGGAGCCAGGAAAGGGCCACCGTGGCCAGGACAATGACACCATTGACGGCCTGTTGCCCCGGATAGGTGACGGGGCGGGTGGGGATCAGGCCCTGGAGTTTGGCATAAGCCATGACGGAACCGGTAAAGGTGAGGCCACCGATGATCAGGGAGAGCAGGAGAGTGAGCAGGGTAAATGAGTCGAATCCTGTAGTGTTACCCTGAAATTCAGCAAGGGCGACGAGGGCCGAGGCAGCTCCGCCGCAGCCGTTGAACAGGGCTACCATCTCCGGCATGGCGGTCATCTTTACCTTGATTGCTGTATAGCCCCCGATAACCGTGCCAATGGCCACCCCGATAATGATCAGGGTGAAGCCATGGATCCCAGGGGCGGCCAAGGTCGCGCCAATGGCCGCGGCCATGCCGATCATGGACAGGACATTGCCCATTTTTGCCGTGCTGGGAGAGCTCAGATATTTAATGCCGAGCATGAAAAGGGTGGCGGATACAAGATAGATGAAATTGATGTAGTGAACAGACATGGTTGGTCGCACTCTTTGGTGTTTTTTATGAAGGCAGAGCGTTAAATACGGGATGTCATTTCAGGGCACCCTTGATTCTTTTTCCGCTCCTATTTCTTGAACATCAGCAGCATCCGGTGGGTCACCATATAACCGCCAACCACATTGATGGTTGCAAAAATAACGGCCAGGAAGCCGATAGCGGAGATGGAGTTGAATGATTCAGGATGTCCCGTGGCCAGAAGAGCGCCGAGGATGGCAATGCCGGAGATGGCATTTGATCCTGACATCAGGGGGGTATGCAGGGTCGGCGGCACCCTGGCGATAAGTTCCGCCCCGGCAAAACAGGCAAGGACAAAAATAGTCAAGCCGATGATGATTGTTCCTGTATCCATCTTTTTATTCTCCTTTTATATTTTCGAGTCAGCCATCAGTTTGCTGGTCAGCTCGTGGATCACCTTGCCGCCTCTGGTGACCAGGGAACCACGGGTAATTTCATCCTCCATGTTCATCTTAAAACCATTCTCGTCACAGAGATGGAGGAGAAATTTTTCGATATTCCGGGAAAACATCTGGCTGGCATGGAAAGACATGGTGGATGGCAGGTTGCTGTGGCCGACAATGGTTACCCCATGGGCCACAATTGTTTGGCCTGGCTGGGTCAGAGCACAGTTGCCGCCCATTTCGGCAGCAAGATCAACGATGACCGAGCCCGGCTTCATGCTTTTCACCTGCTCTTCGCTGATCAGGATGGGTGCCTTGCGTCCTGGAATCAGGGCGGTTGGGATGACCACGTCAGACTTGGCAATATGCTTGCTGATCAGCTCCGCCTGTTTCTGCTTGTATTCGTCTGACATCTCTTTGGCATATCCGCCGCTCCCGGAACCGTCCTCACAGATCGGGACCTCAACAAATCGTGCCCCCACCGAACGCACCTGCTCCTTGACCTCCGGCCTGACATCAAAGGCCTCGACCACGCCACCCAGACGTTTGGCCGTGGCACAGGCCATGAGTCCGGCAACGCCGGCGCCAAGGACCAGGACCTTTGCCGGAGCAATGGTGCCGGCAGCTGTCATGAGCATGGGAAAGAAGCGGTTGATGGTGTCTGCGGCCAGCAGCACGGCCTTGTAGCCGGCAATGGTGCTCATGGAGCTGAGTACGTCCATCGATTGGGCCAGGGAGGTACGGGGGATGATATCGAGCCCAAAGGAGGTGATCTGCTTTTCAGCCAGCTTGCTCACCAGATCATGTCTGAGGGTAGATTGGATGATGGCGATGAGGACCGTGTCGCTTTTCAGCATCTCAGCCTCTTCCAGGGAAGGTGGCCGCACCTTGACCACACAATAGGCCTGGCCGGCAAGTTCTTGGGGCGAGCTCATCACGGTGGCGCCGGATTGCTCGTATTCCTGGTCGCTGTATCCGGCGGCGCTTCCTGCTCCTGTCTCAACCAGGAAGACAAACCCTTTTTGAGAGAGACGCTTGATCGAGTCAGGAATAAGCGCGACTCGGTTTTCCCCTTCTTCTGTTTCCTTCAGGACGGCGAGTTTCATCATGGCTTCTTGTGTTGAGTTTTAAATAAATGTATCTGAGGCAGTCAGACGTTGATGGTCAGCATGGTAATGGTTATTTAGTAACGGCTGCTAATTTCTCCAGCAACCGGCTGTGGATATTGTCAAAACCCCCATTGGAGAGGATGGCAACCACATCTCCCTCTTGCAGGATGGTCATGAGATGATCCAGAATTGTGTCGGTGTCGGCAAAGGTACGGGCATCCAGTCCCCGCGCCTGCAGGTCAGAGGTGAGCCTGGTGGATGAGAAAAGCTCGGCTTCAGGAACATTGTCAA
>JANMTN010000114.1:0-1767 GCA_031390685.1 Desulfobulbaceae bacterium | reverse complement strand
AAAGTACCTTGAAATAAAACGAGAATCGTGATGTTTCAAGGTGCCTTGGAGTAAAAAGTAAAAGAAGTGCGCCGCAGTGGTGGAATTGGTAGACACGCTATCTTGAGGAGGTAGTGACCCACGGTCGTGCGAGTTCGAGTCTCGCCTGCGGCACCATTAATAAAATAGGGCTGAATCCTTTAAATATAAGGGGTTCAGCCTTTCTTTATTTTATGCCCCTGATGCAATTTTCTAACCGGGTCTTGAAGACCGATCTCGCGCGGAGACGTAGAGAAAGACCTTGTCTTCTTTCGGCACCGTAACCGCATGACCCTGAAGCTAACCTCCACGGCAATGATTCAGCAGCAGTTTTAATTTTCAACTGCCTGTTCTTCCTTGGTACCTAAAGTCACTGTCGTTGATAGCTTTCGACCGTCACGAAAAAACTGCAGGGTGATGGTTGCTCCTGGTGCATTCAGGGCAACCCGGTTGCGAAGATCGGCCGCCCCGGCAATGCTGACATCATCCATGGACACAATCAAGTCTCCCTTTTGCAGAGAAGATTTTGAAGCCGGCGCGTTGGCCTCAATTTTGCTGACAAGAGCGGCATTGGCGGCATCGGGGGTTAGATTATGTGCCTTGAGCACATCCGGAGAAGCGTCCTTGAGTGCTACTCCCAGCCATGCTCGTGTCATTTTCCCGTCTTTTTGCAGCCGTTCCGCAATTACTTTTGCCATATTGATGGGAATGGCAAAACCAACTCCCATATAACCACCGCTTTGTGTCAAAAAGGCAGTGTTTATTCCAATAACCTGGCCATGGATATTCAGAAGCGGACCGCCTGAGTTGCCAGGATTGATGGCCGCATCGGTCTGGATGAAATCTTCGTATTCACTGATACCGACACTGCTCCGTCCTGTAGCGCTGATAATCCCGGCAGTAACTGTCTGCATCATCTCAAAAGGTGATCCTATGGCTATGGCCCATTCTCCAACCTTTAGCGACGATGAGTCACCCAAAGATATTATCGGAAGATCCTCTGCTTCAATTTTTATCAAAGCCATATCCGATTTCTTGTCCTGGCCGATTACCTTGGCCGTAAACTCTCGTTTGTCTATAAGACGGATTGATATTTCCTGCGCATTATTGATAACGTGCGAGTTGGTGAGAATATAGCCATTTTTATTGATAATAAATCCAGATCCATGAGCATAGGTTGTTTGTCTGTCGTCACTGTCATGGCCCTTCTTGTTGTTTTGTTCTCCGAAGAATTCATGAAGAAGGGGGTCGTTGAAGAATTTGTCCGAGGCTTTTTTCTCGGTGGTGTTGTCCGTTGTCACTTTTTTTACATAGACATAGACAACAGCAGGTTTGGCCTTCTGAGTGACAGCATGAAATGTTTCTGCCGTAGCGATCAGTGCAGCTGTCCGGGCATCGATATTTTCGGCGCCGATGCCGGCAAATGGGATAAGCAGAATATTAATGGTCAGGAAGACAGAAAGGAGTATTCTTAGCTGGAGAAAGGTCATGATGGTTGTTGTATTTTCCTTTGTGGGTATCTGCTAAAAAAGATAGCCTGTTATTTTGTAAATACCATATCAGCGGTATCCATTGATATGGTATGGTTATTATCATTATGGTTGATTGTCCAGCATATTTTAAGATCATTTTCAGTAGTAATAATCTTTTTTGATTGAATTTTAATTAAAAAAAGAATAACACCATTAAATAAAAGTGAGACTTTCAAAAGTTGTAAGTGTTTTTTCATTGGTTTTGATTAATTGATCA
>JANMTN010000167.1:0-2975 GCA_031390685.1 Desulfobulbaceae bacterium | reverse complement strand
TTCTCCTCTGAAAAACCCGCCGAACAAGCCCGCCCTGCCAAATAAGATTCTTCGCATCCGCTGCCGAACAGATAATCCTGTTCGGCAGCGTCCATTCTCATACAAGTTCATCCGCTCACATTAACTGCGAACTCAACAATTTTCAAACCAGCGGGTTCGCAAACGATGGGTGACACGCAAGATGGGTTGCTCAACCAGTCGATATCCTATCCAACCGTAACCCACAACAGATGCGACCATAATCAGACAGGCAATCATATTGTCCACCAAGCTGTTCCGCGCGGGATTTATCATCGCCCATAATCGACCAAGTGCGGACAAAATGAGGACATGAGAGAGATACACTGTGTACGAAATATCACCAAGAGGTTGCAAAAACCTGGGAACGATGAATTTCTTTTCTCTTTCAAGTATTGCCAGAGAAAGCACGAGCAATCCATACAGTGTGCCAACAATACTCACTCGTAAGATGCCTTGATCTTTGAGAATATCAAACACATAAATAAGAGGAAACCCGACCGATAGGAGAACAATGACTCCCATAAAAGACATGCGCGAAGAGATTTTTCTGGAGCACTCACTGGAGACGAAAATTGCCACTAATGCACCAATGATAAACTCAATGGTATAAGGATGTAGAGCAATACGGACACCCGCCGCTAAATTGGCTATTATGGTGAAGGTGGTGAAGGCATTGGCTGCTGCAACGATCATTCCCCAGATAAGCAAGGACAACAGCAGTCGCTTTTCATTAAATTTCAACAAGACTGCAAAAACGGCATAGAACCATAATTCGTGAATAAGCGACCAGGCAACCATGACTAGTGGCGGTTGCCGGTCAGGCAGTAAAAAAAAAGAAGAAAACAACTCAGCCTGATGGCCTTGTGATGAGTTTACCCAATTGGGCTTGACCAGGAATACAGCAGCTGTCAGGAAGAAGTAAAACCAGTAGGTTGGATATATTCGGGAAAGTCGGCTCCAGAGGAATCGCGTTATCTCCCTGTTCCTGGCAAAACGCCCCCTGGTAACAGTCACCATCACGAAGCCACTGATTACAAAGAAGAGGTCCACCCCTGATTGCCCGAGCAGCAAAAAATCAGGCAGAAACAGGTCCCCGCCAGAGTATTTGCTCTCAATCGACGTTAGATGAAAGACTACGACAGCAAGGATCGCGATGCCCCTGAGCGCCTGAATAAAGAGCCATTTGTTCATTGAATGGTTAACGCCTGACATGCATAGTAAAAAAAAAGCGAGGAACAACAGGAGACCAAGTCCGTTAGGCAAAACATCCGCCTCGGACCCCTTACTGTGAGCGGCTGCTACGCCTTGCTACAACCTGTGAGCACCTTTCTCAGGAAAGTATCTCTTCGGTCAGCATGTCCTGCCCCAGAGAGAGCTCCATGGCCCTGACCGGGCAGATGGGCACGCACAAGCTGCATCCTGTACATTTGTCCGGATCAAACAGCACGGCCATGTCCGGTCGATGCAGGATCAAGGCGCCCACCGGACAGACACCGGTGCAGACCCCGCACTGAAGACATTTTTCATCATCCCGGCGGATGCTGGCAGCAAGACGCTCAACCTTGACCCCCTGCTCTTCCAGATATTCAAGCCCTTTTACCACATTGGCCTTGTTTCCTTTCAATTCCAGGATCATAAGTCCATCCCGCTGCGGCAAGATATCTGCCTTCAGGATATTAAACTCGACATCATACTGCTTCACCAACTGATAGATAATCGGTTCATTGCTGGTATGCTTGGGAAATCGCAAGATATAAATTCGGTTATACACGTTAAGCCCCTTTTCTGAAATCTCTCGTTGATCTATTACAGGCCTGTTTCAAGATTACACCACAGCCTGCGTCTCCACCTTCACCACCCACTCATCAATCAGAATCAGGAGCGCGTCAAGGGTCTGGCTGGTATCTATGGTCAGCAACTGCTCTGGTCTCAGCTCACTCGGCATCTCGAACTTCACCTTCTGTTGCAGATAGACCTCCCAGCGTCCATCGGACACCGCCTGCGGATCCCGTTGCCGTTGCTCCATTCGCTCTCGCATCACCTCCTCGGCACAGATGCAATGCACAAAGAGCACCCTGGCCTTGACCTCCAACCTCTCCCGCACCCGTTGCCGCTCACTGCGGGCCTGATACGATCCATCAAGGACCACACAGACCCCAGGACTTGCCTCCAGTTCCTGCTCCGCCAGAAGCAACAACTGATCATAGGTCCGGCGGGAAAATTCGCGGCTGTAAATCCCCTCATCCACTGCCGCCGCCTGCCTGCTCTCAGGGACAAGACCGGCAAGCTCTTTGCGGACCCGGTCGGAATTATAATAGGTACAAACGTGGTGCCTAGCCCAGGCCGCCGCCAGATAACTCTTGCCGGTGGCAATCATCCCAAAAAAAACCAGAACCTTACTGGCAACCGCCACTTCAGCCACCCGCCTTAACGGCGTATTTCCGGGCCAGGACAAAATAGCGGGCCGCATGCTCTTGACAGCGCGCGACCACAGACGCATCAACCACCGGATCACTGGCCGTAAAGAGATTTATCTTGCCCCGCACCATGGCCCGGTAACATTTATAAAAATCAAGCATCTCCATAAGACCGGGATCTGCTGATTCTTTGATAAAACGCTCAATAAAATAAGCAGAAAGATCATCGAGTCCATGAAAATCAAGATCCATGGCCAGAAAGGCCACATCAGCCGCCACATCCGAATAGCGGAAACGCTCGTTAAATTCTATGCAATCAAATATATACACTGGGGAAGCCAGACAGATATTGGCGGAATAGAGATCGCCATGACAATCACGAATCTTCCCCGCCGCCCGGCGTCGCTCAAAACGCTGCTCATCTTGCAGGAAGGCGCGGGCATAGTCACCAATCTGGTGGAACTGGGCCCGGCTGAGCGCCCCCTGATCGACAAAAGATGCAGTCTGGTCAAAATTTTCCAGGACATTAACAGCAAC
>JANMTN010000140.1:0-22914 GCA_031390685.1 Desulfobulbaceae bacterium | reverse complement strand
AACCGTTTGTATCATTTCACTCCAGTCGTTAACTTGAATACCTTTATCCTGACCGCTGGCGGATTTTTTTACAATGGTAAAAGTTCCTTTTAAATATGCACGGATAGATGGAAAAAGTTCAATAGCATTTCTATACTCATGGATAAGAGGGATACCTGGTCCTAATGTTGTGATAATATGGGCCTTTCCTTTTATGGAAACATCTACTTCATAACAAGTTGGTCGCCATCTACAAGATCGAATAGGACCAATGGTCAGTTTTTCACTGGAAAGTTGGGCAATAAGCCCTTTTAAAAATGATTCATCAGCAAATTGATCTGCCGAATGCACATCATTTTCAAGAAGAAAATAAAGCATATTTTCCCATATATTCATCCTGTCAAGATAGGAAACAATTTGTTTATAAATAGAAAGTTTTCTTAATTTTTCCACAAGGATATCTCCGGAAAGTTCTATATTTTCCGTTCCTTCTGTTTTAATCTCTAAAATTTGGCTTGCTTCATTAAAAAGATGATCATTTAGCTCTTTATCTTCTAAAAAATATTTTTCTTTTTTCCCTCTACCAAGTCTATACAAAGGGGGTTGCCCTATATAAACAAAACCACCTTCAACAAGAGGGAGCATTTGCCGATAAAAAAAGGTAAGGAGAAGGGTTCGGATATGAGCACCATCCACATCCGCATCGGTCATAATTATCACCTTGTGATAACGTAATTTTTCGACATCAAATTCATCTTTTCCAATACCGCAACCCAATGCGCCAATAAGGTTTTTTATCTCTTCACTGCCCAATATCTGGTCAAACCGTGCCTTTTCCACATTCATAATTTTACCGCGCAAAGGAAGAATAGCCTGGATAGATCTATCCCGTCCCTGTTTTGCCGAGCCACCGGCAGAATCACCCTCAACAATAAAAATTTCTCGTTTGCTTGGGTCTTTTTCCTGACACTCTGCCAGTTTGCCAGCCATAAGAAGACTTGTTGATCCTTTTTTTCGCGAAAGATCCCTGGCCCGCTTAGCTGCTTCTCTGGCCCTTGCCGCCTCAACTACCTTAATGAGAATTTTTTTGGCTTCTTGGGGATTTTGTTCCAGATAGATCGTTAATTTTTCCGAACACACAGATTCAACAATGGATTTTACCTCGGAATTTCCCAATTTTGTTTTGGTTTGTCCTTCAAACTGGGGATCGGGTACACGAATAGAGATGACACAGGTAAGACCTTCCCGCATATCATCCCCACTCATTTTTTCTTTTAAACTTTTGGGAATAATATCATCAGTGGCATAACGGTTGATACATTTAGTAAGAGCAGCCCGAAATCCTGCCACATGGGTTCCACCTTCTCTTGTATTGATATTATTTACAAAAGAAAAAAGTCTTTCGGTATAACCATCAAAATATTGAAAGGCTATTTCAACCTGGACCATATCTTTTTCACCAAAAATAAAGATGGGTTCAGGTGTAATTGAAGTTCTTTTTCTATTCAGATATTCAACATAGGATTTTATGCCCCCTTCAGCATAAAAGGTATCCTCAGCCCCTGATCTTTCATCTTTTATATAGATATGAACTTCTTTATTAAGATAAGACAGCTCCCGGAGTCTATTATTAATGGTTTCATAATTATATACTGTTGTCTCGGTAAAAATTTCAGGATCTGGTTTAAAAGTGATGCGAGTTCCTGTTGTTGTACTTTCACCTATTATTTCCAGTTCACCTACTTTTGCTCCATATTGGTAGGACTGCCTATAAATTTTACCATTCCGTTTTATTTCAGCACTGGCTTGTATGGAAAGGGCATTTACAACAGAAACACCAACGCCATGAAGTCCACCAGAAACCTTATAGGATGAATGATCAAATTTTCCTCCGGCATGGAGTGTGGTCATGACAAGTTCCAACGCCGATATTTTTTCTGTTGGATGCATATCAACGGGTATTCCCCGTCCATCATCTTCAACCGATATTGAATTATCTTCATGGATTATTACATGAATTTTGGTACAATAACCTGCCAGGGCCTCATCTATACTGTTATCAACTACCTCCCAGATAAGGTGATGAAGTCCTGATTCTGAGGTATTACCAATATACATGGAGGGTCTTTTTCGAACAGCTTCTAAACCATCCAAAACTTTTATCTGTTCTGCCCCGTATGCCTTGTTTTCTTCTGTCACTCTTTTTATCCTTTTTTCAATTAAAATGAAAATATCCATTCATGAAGTATGAATGGATATTTTCAATATTAACAATATGTTAAAATATGTTATTAAAGTTGTATTGGCATAATAATACTTAAAAAGCCTTCATCAAAATCTGATTTTAAAAGACAGGGACTGTTATTTGAATTTATATAGGCATCTACAGTATCACATTCCATAACTTGTAACGTTTCTATAAAAAAACGACAATTAAAACCAAGTGTAAGAGGTACACCATCATAAATTATAGGTTGTTCATCTTTTGCATTACCTATATTAGCATTTTGTGAAGATAATATCATTTTTTCATCTCTTATCTCCAATTGAATGGTATGAAAAATATCTTCTGTAAATAAATTTATACGTTTTAAGGATTCTAAAAAAGGTACTCGATTAATTTTAATTTTATTTTGCAGTTGTACAGCATCTATAATAGCTTTATAGGGAGGAAATTCTCCTTGTTTAAGACGAATAACCATAATGGCATTTTCATCTTTTATTACAAGTTGTTTTTCTTCAAAACTTATTTGTACAGTGTCACGGTTTTCACAAAATTTTTTAATTTCCTGAATTCCTTTTTTAGGAATAAGGGTCATTTTATTAAGATTAAGATTATCTACATCTGTAGCAACATCTTTTTCCATAATAGAAAGACGATGACCATCAGATGAAATCATTCGTATATAGGATCTATTATCTCTTTTTTCTTTTTCAAAAAGAACACAGGTTAATAAATAATTATTTTCTTGTTCATTTGCTATGGAATAAATGATTTTATCAATAAGTTCTGAAAACACATGGGCATCAAAAGATACAAATGTTTCTTCATTAAATGAGGGAAATTCAGGAAAATCATCACTAGGCATTCCTGCAAGATTATAAGTACTCAGTCCTGCATTTATAATAACCCAACTATTTTCTGTTTCTTCTATACTAATTAAATCCGAACCAGATTCTCTTACTATTTCAAAAATTTTTTTACTGGGAAGGGTTAAACTGCCAGCCTCTTTTATTTCAGCAGGTATTTTAATTTTAAGACCAACTTCAAGATCAGTAGCTGTGAGAAATATATTATTATTATCTGTTTCAATAAGAATATTTGAAATAATAGCCAATGTACCTTTTTTATTGGTTATATTTTGAATAGCATTCAATCCTTCAAGGAAAGTATGTTTTGCGATATTACAATTAAGAGCCATATAAAAACCTTTATTATATCTTTTCTTTTATTATTGTTATTAAGATGGTTTGTTTGTTTCTTTGTTTTGTAAGTTTCGAATATAAAAGTAAAAATAATAAACAAAAAAATGTGTGTTATTTTTACTTTTATGTTTGTTGAAAGTTTTTAACAGGTTGTTAAATAAGTTTTTAATAATATGTTAACTTTGTTATGTTAAAAACATATTAAAAACGAAAATAACAATTTGATTTATTTATCTTTTTAAAGATATCTTAAACAGATAAAAAATACAATAAAAATAATGAAAAACTAAAGTGATTATTTTTAATAAAGACAGGTTAAGTTACAGACTTAATACAGTTTTTTCACATGCCTTGGATAAAAATGTGTTTCCTGGGGCAGCAGTAGGAATTTCTTTATGGAATGGAAATAATTATAGTAAATATATATATAATTATGGTTTATCTCAATCTTGTCCAATACCAATTAAACTTACCAGGGGTACCTTTTTTGATCTGGCTTCATTGACAAAAGCATTGGCTACAGTTCCAGCTTTATTGTCTTTAATGGAAGATAATAAAATATTATGGAACTCAACTATGAAAAAAATTTTTCAAGATGAAATCCCAGAAGATAAAGCTCAAATAACAATAAAACAGTTAATGTCACATTGTTCAGGATTACCTGCCCATAATGAATATTTTAAAAAATTATTAAAATTGAAAGAGAGTGAAAAAAGAGAATCACTGTTTACTTGGATATTACAAGAGAAATTAAAATATTTGCCAGGAACTGATTTTGTATATAGTGATTTAGGTTTTATATTATTGGGATTTATTATTGAAAAAATATCAGGGAAAAGTCTTGATGAATATGTAAAAGAAAACATATACAAACCCCTTCATTTACAAAACGAACTTGTATTTGCAGAAAAAGAAAAACGAAAAGATTTTTTTTGTGCTGCGACAGAAACATGTCCCTGGACAGGGAAAATTCTCTCAGGAAGGGTCCACGATAACAACTGTCGGGCTATGGGTGGGGTTGCAGGTCATGCCGGTCTTTTTGGAACAATAGACGGTGTGGTTCATTGGTGTGAACAGTTACTTTCCCAGATTAAAGGAAGAACTAAACATCCATCTTATGGAGATGAAAATTTAAGAAAGGCTGTAACAAAAGATGGAAATTCTAACTGGACACCTGGTTTTGATACTCCATCTGTAACAGGCTCAAGCAGTGGCCAGTTCTTTTCAGCATCCAGCTTTGGTCATCTTGGTTTTACAGGGACGTCTTTTTGGATAGATCCGCAAAAAGAACTTATTATTGTTTTGTTAACAAACAGGGTTCATTCGAGTAAGCAGAATGAATTAATTAAAAAGTTTAGACCTTTTTTTCATGACACGGTTATGCGTTGTTTATGTTATAACTAACAATAAAAAAAGTCCAATATCTTGGTCAAGATACTGGACTTTTTTTATTTAAAACCTGTAAAATAATTATTCTAAAATTACCACCAACAAACAGTCTTATCAGCAGCAAATATTTTAGAAACTAACAAATCATAGTCTGGATTTTCAACATTCAGATTGAATTCATCTGCATCACGGTCTCTATTTAATATTCCAACCAGTGTTTTTACATCGTTATTGGGTTCTGAACGATATACTTGTAAAATTTTCATTATAGAACTCCTTTAGTTATTCAGCACAGGCGGGTGGCGGCTCATTGGTTTGTTTAGACTGGCCGTAAGGGATAATAAAATCAGCATCCCGCATAGCCTCTCCCAACTCTTCCAGGGTAAGTTCAGCGATCAGTTTATCGCCCTCTTCATCCACACAAGCATCAGGGGCTGGAGCACCACAGGAATAAACCTGTCCTTCCATATCCTTCACCCAGGCAATATTCTCGCTCATGTAAGTGGAAAAAGAAGGAAACTCTCCGTTCATTATAACTGGAAAGGCATAATGATTTTCAACGGCCAATCCCAGACCGGAGCGAACACCGTCATTGTACATACGGTTAGCGATCAGAATATATACTTTTAATGATTCCATTTTTTTATACTCCTTATAAAACGATGTACTTGCCGCACTCGTCAAGCAGAGCGCCATGGAAAGCCTGGGTTCTCATTTGTTTACCTGATAATCCAGCCGGAATATCAGCGGCTGAATCATATCCTTCACAGGTATAACTATCGGCACAGATAGCTATATTCTCTTCGCCACACTTATCAGCCAAGACTTTAAAGCGAGGGTCTTTGGTGAGGTGAACAGATTTGTAGGTAAAGAAAATCATAGGTTTTTTTCCAGCCTTTTCTGCGGCATTGGCAAGACCTATGACGTGCCGCATATGTTGCGGTGAGGTTACAAAAATAGCAAGTTTATTTGGATCGGCAGCCATTGGCTTTATCCTCCGTTAGGAAAAATGCGAAAATGAAAAAATCAACCTTTCTTTACATAGAAGCTGATATAGCCAGATTGCTCTTTCTCGCCCAGGTACTCATGTCCGCCACGTGCACACCAGCCTGGAATATCGTTACGGGAACCGGGATCAGTACCGTCAATTTGCAGGATATCACCAGATTTAATTTTCCCAATCTCTTTTTTGGTACGGAGAAGGGGCATTGGACAGCTTAATCCTTTTGTGTCAAGTGTAGCTGCTATTGCCAGTCCGTCTGGGGCAACCTTGATGTCACTCATTTTATCTTCCTCCTAAAAAAATATTGAAAGTAGGTATGAATTTTTTTCATACCTGAAATAAAAAATGCATATTCAGAGGTCGTTATTAACCTGAATAATCAATAATCAACAAATGTGACCTATACTTTAGCAAAGAGTATCTGTCAAGGGCAAAATGAATGACTATTCAAGCCTTATTAAAGTAGGTAACAATATGTTTTTATAAAAAAAATAGTCAATTCAATATATAAAAACCCGTCTCTTTACTCTCTTCAATACTTGACAAAAGTTGCTTGCAGGGGTAAAGAAATTTTTGTTTTATGATCAATTACGTTTTAAGTAATTTTTTTGATAAAAAAAAGGGGGGGACATGAGTGAGGAGAATGTGATGGGGAATAAAGTCAAAGAGCTTTACAAAACCCTGTGTCAGTCGGAATGGAACGCCACGGTAACAGGTATTTTGGTTGCCTTTTTCTCTGTCATGATCATGGCATGGTGGCGACCCTGGGGTGCTGTTGGGGCTGTTAGAAACTGGGGCGACTGGATGATGTACGGAATAACCAGTCTTGCGGGATCAACTGCTGGTATTTTTAGTTATTATGGCGCGGCTCCCAAATCTATTATACAGGATTCAGGTTCTGTAATTGGTATTGGTTTTGTAGCGGGTGCTTTTATTTCTGCTTGCCTTGGAAAGGATTTTGCTTTTCGTATTCCTCCTTACCGGGAGATGGTGAAGGCCGTTATCGCTGGAACATTCATGGGGGTTGGATCAGCATTGGCTGGTGGTTGTAATGTTGGTGGTATGTATAATGCCATCGGTAATCTTGCGGCCAACGGTTTTACCATGTGGATCGGTCTCGTAGCAGGGGTTCTTTTAGGTTTGA
The DNA here is from genome assembly GCA_031390685.1 of Desulfobulbaceae bacterium. GTDB lineage: Bacteria > Desulfobacterota > Desulfobulbia > Desulfobulbales > Desulfocapsaceae > UBA2270. The sequence goes on along the minus strand of JANMTN010000140.1, from coordinate 15,973 downwards.
AGCTCTTGTATATGGAAATGGAGTATATTACCTGGGGTGATGGTGGTTCAGCCACAATTGAGCTGCCTACCGCTATTATCTATCTGCTTGGTGTTGCTGCCATGGTTGGTGTTATCTGGGGAGCATACAGTTTTGCTGGTAATACGGACGGGAAGATAGCGACATTGAGTGGGGTGATTGTTATTGCTGCGGCGTTGGGATATGCCATGCAGCGTGGTCGTTGGTGTATGGTTCAGGGATTTCGGGAACCACACATGACTGGAGATTGCACCCTTGCCAAATCTGTAGCCCTTTCTATTCTTATTGTGGCTATAGGTGCGGCTGTTTTGAAATACTCCGTTCCGCTTCGGGTCGAAGGAGTTGCTGTTCTTGATCCTGCTAATTATGTGCGTGGTACCTTTGGTTGGGGTTCGATTGTTGGTGGTTTTATCTTCGGTCTGGGTGCTATGCTTGCTGGCGGGTGTGGTTCTGGTGCCTTGTGGCGTGTAGGCGAAGGACAGGTAAAGCTGATGATGGTTGTCCCCTTTTTCGCTATTTCCAATTCGATTATGACGGCCTGGTTTAAGGCCAATGATTTTGAGGGTAAAGGTGTCCTTGGTTCTTACGTGTATCTTCCTGATGTGATGGGTTATGGCGGCACCTTGTTTTTTATCGCTGCCATTATGATGATCTGGTATCTGGTGGTAACCTGGAATGAAGAAACCAATAAACTGATCGTGCCCATGTGATGATGATATTGTCATAAAACGATTAATTTTAATCGCAACTCCAGTGTGAACAGGGAGTTGCGATTTTTTTTTGAAAAAAGGTATATTCTTGTACAACTCTTCTTTTCTCCGAAAAAAAACCCTTGTTGCCCGTGATGGTTTGCCTCTGCAGGATCGCCTGGCCATGAGCCGTGAAATTGCCCAAAAGATTCTGCTTCTTGATGAGATTGCAACCAAGGAAATACTTTTCGTTTATGTCGATTTTCGCTCTGAGGTCGAGACTCATATTCTTATTGCCGAGCTTCTCAAAAGAGGCAAGCGGGTTGTGGTTCCAGTCACCTTAGTCACTGAGAAGAGATTGCTGCCGGTGGCAATTTATGATGTGGAAAAAGATCTTGTTCCTGGTTATTATTCCATTCCGGAGCCACGAGTGGAGATCAGAAAGAGTCACCTGGTAGACAGCAGCGAGATAGAAATAATTATTTTGCCTGGATCTGTTTTTGATGAGAGGGGGGGCAGATTGGGTTATGGCGGCGGGTATTATGACCGTTTCATGGCCTGTGATGCGCCAAAGGCCAGACGAATTGGTCTTGCCTTTGATCTTCAGGTCGTTGACAGATTGGCTTTACAGGCCCATGACGAGCTACTTGATCTGGTTGTTACTGAAAAACGAATGATTCAAGGAATCCGATAAGAATTTTGTATAGGCAGAAGGGATATGCGAAAAACAGCAGTGTTCAGAGATCCTCTTTTTTTAGATCATGACCCTGGTTTTGATCATGTGGAGTCGCCGGAGCGATTAAAGGGTATTTATAAAATTCTTGATGGCAAAGTGTTATCCGGCTGTTTTTTGGAACCGAAATTTAATCCGGCCTCCCATGCAATTATTGGTTTAAACCATTCAGAGGCCCTTATCATGAGGGTTGCCGAGACTGCCGGTAAGATCTTTGATGCCCTTGACCCTGACACTCATACCTCACCAGATTCCTATGCCGCCGCCTGTCTTGCGGTGGGCGCCCTGATTAAAGGGGTTGATCTGTTAATGGCTGGTGACATTGATAACGGTTTTGCCCTGGTGCGTCCTCCTGGTCATCATGCGGAAAGAAACCAGTCCATGGGGTTTTGTCTGTTTAACAATGTGGCTATTGCCGCCCATTATGCCATACAGATACTTGGTCTGGAAAGAGTGATGATTGTGGACTGGGATCTGCATCATGGGAATGGAACCCAGCATTCATTTTATGAGAGTGAAAAAGTTCTCTATCTCTCCACGCATCAGTATCCTTTTTATCCCGGGACTGGTTCGCTGAAGGAAACCGGCAGGGGCAAGGGAGAGGGGTTTACGATCAATGTTCCCTTACCTGGATATCAGGGAGATTTGGATTACGCCACTATCTTTGATGATCTGATAGTTCCCATTGGTCGTGAATATAAACCGCAACTCATCCTTGTCTCTGCCGGATTTGATATTTATCGAGGCGATCCCCTCGGGGCCATGGAAGTGACCGCGCCAGGATTTGCCTATCTGACCAGAACCCTTGTCCGGTTGGCCGAAGAGGTATGTAACGGGCGTTTACTGGTTACCTTGGAGGGGGGATATAATCTGGACGGGCAGCGGGATGGTATCCTGGCTGTTCTGGGGGAATTGTATGGTCATGTGCTTGACACTGGATACCCAACCAATCTGGATGGTGATGCGGCTGCGTATCTGAGCCGGGAAAAATCATCTCATCCGGCTATTCTCCAAGCATGGGAGGTTGCAAAAAAATATTGGAAAATGTAAGCTCTGCGAAAATGTTTTTATAGCTTGAATTAGGAGTCTTTACGAAACAGTTGTGACATTCCTCATCATTTCGTTACGGCTTCTTATGCCGAAAATGGTACAGTTGTTTCATTCCAACGGGTTAGTTAAACCATCGACAGGAAATTGATTTGGAAGGAAAAAAGGCAAAAATATTACTTGCAGATGACGACGTCACCGTTCGGACCACTGTGTCTACGGTACTGGAGATGTTTGGTTATATAGTGAACACTGTTGCCGACGGCAGAGACGTTCTTGAACTGATTGATGATTCCTATGATGTAATCATTCTGGACATTAATATGCCGGACATGGGAGGTTTTGAAACCATTAAGGTTTTGAATTCCCGTCAGTATGATATTCCAGTGTTGTTTCTGACTGGAGCTGGTTCCATGGAATATGTGGTGCAAGCGATTAATCTTGGAGGATATGATTTTTTAACTAAACCTATTGAAGATCTTGATATTTTTAATGTCAAGATCCGGCGTGCCATAGAAAAAAGATCATTTATTCTTCGGGAAAGACAATATAAGATTTCCCTGGAACAGGAAGTCCAGAGCAAGACCAAGGAGTTGGAGGAGACGAACAGGCTTTTGCTCACGTATAGTCATAGTCTGGAGAATGCAACGGTCCAGTTGATGAGTAGTCTTCAAAACGCCATGGAGGAGAAGGATTTATATACTGCCGGTCATACCATGCGAGTGACAGAGTATGCATTGAAGCTTGGTATGGTTATGGATTTACCAGAAAAAGAACTGGTTGTGTTGCGGCGGGCGGCCCAGTTTCATGATATTGGCAAACTGGTGATAGATCTCTCCTGTATTCAGAAGCCGGGGAAATTAACCGATGACGAGTGGATACTTATCAGAAAACATCCAGTTGTTGGCGCTAATATTATTCAACCATTGGGTTTCATGGAGCGGGAACAGTTTATTATCCGGCATCATCATGAACGCATTGATGGTAAAGGATATCCAGATGGTCTGAAGGGAGAACATCTGGACCTGTTGACTAAAATTCTTGTGGTGGTGGATAGTTATGATGCCATGACCTCAATGCGAAATTATCGTCGAAATTTGAACATGGATGAAGCTCTCTGTGAACTGCGGCTGTATTCTGGTTCTCGCTTTGATAAAGAAATTGTGGATGTTTTTTCCCATGCTGTTCAAGATTTTGTGCTCACCTTCAATGTATAATATCAAGGCTTTAGGTTGAAAGGAAATGAAGATAACAAAAAAAGAAGTTGAGAGAGTAGCGCATTTGGCCCGGTTAAATCTAAGTGTACAGGAGCTGGAAACCATAACCGGTCAACTGGATACCATCCTTTCTTACGTGGCAAAGCTGGATGAGCTGGATACCACCGACGTACCGGCAATGACCCATGCATTTTCTCTGTTTAATGCTTTTCGTGAAGACAGGATAACTGATTCGCTGACCAGGAAAGAAGCCTTGGCTAATAGTCCTTGCCAGAATGGAGAGGCTTTTGTGGTACCGAGAATTATTTAGGGGCTGTTAGGGGACGAGATGTGCTTTTTAGCTTATTCTTTTGCAGTCCCTTGTGCCCTAAACTGTTTTTATTGAGAGTGATATTTTTTGAGGTATCGATGAATCCCTATGAATTGACCATTGCCCAGGCAAGCAGGCAATTGGCCGCAGGAAGCCTCTCTTCTCGTGAATTAACCCAAAGTTGTCTTGAACGTATCGAAGCTGTTGATGATAAGGTCAAGGCCTTTCTGGTGGTTACTCCTGAACAGGCCTTAGCCCAGGCAGATGAGGCGGATACGATTCGGGCTCGGGGTGACGCCCAACCATTGTGTGGCATTCCACTCTCCGTAAAAGATTTGCTCTGCACCAAGGGTATTGTTACCACCTGTGGTTCCCGGATGCTGGAACATTTTGTTCCTCCCTACGATGCAACTGTTGTCGAAAAACTGAAGGGGCAAGGTGCCGTTATCCTTGGCAAGGTGGCCATGGATGAATTTGCCATGGGGTCAACCTCGGAGAATTGCGCCTTTCGGGTCCCTGAAAATCCATGGAAACTGGGATTTGTGAGTGGGGGGTCTTCCGGTGGTTCTGCCGCATCGGTTGCGGCCCTGGAGTGTCCTGGTTCTCTTGGTTCTGATACTGGCGGCTCCATTCGCCAGCCAGCCTCTCTCTGTGGTATTGTGGGGATCAAACCAACGTATGGTCTGGTCTCCCGGTATGGTCTGGTGGCCTTTGCCTCTTCCCTTGATCAGGTTGGCCCTCTCACCCGGGATGTCACTGATTGCGCCTTGATGATGAATGCTATCAGTGGGTATGATCCCAAGGATTCCACATCAGCCAGGCAGGAGATACCTGATTACAGTTCCTCCCTTACCGGAGGTCTGCAAGGGATGCGGGTGGGCGTACCCCGGGAATATTTTGGCGAGGGGTTGGACCCGGAGGTCCGGGTGGTAGTGACCCACGGCATTGACGTGCTCAGGGATGCAGGGGCGGAAATTCTTGAGGTGTCGCTGCCGCGCACAGATTATTGTGTCGCCGTTTATTATCTCGTTGCCACGGCTGAGGCAAGTTCCAATCTGGCGCGATATGATGGCGTCTCCTATGGTTTTCGAGACCTCAAAGCGAAGACCCTCATGGAGATGTACAAGGAGACCCGTTCACAGGGATTTGGCGCCGAGGTGAAACGGCGGATCCTGATTGGAACGTATGCCCTGTCTGCCGGGTATTATGATGCGTATTATAAAAAGGCCTCGCAGGTCCGCACCCTGATCCTGGGTGATTTTAATCATGCCTTTGAGCAGTGTGATGTCCTGATTTCACCCGTTGTTCCTACTCCGGCCTGGAAGCTGGGAGAGAAGGCCGATAACCCCTTGGCCATGTACCTTTCGGATGTGTTGACCATCTCTGCCAATCTTGCGGGAATTCCAGGTATCTCGGTCCCTGGCGGCTTTAGTCGGGATGGATTGCCCATTGGAATTCAGCTCCAAGGGGCTCATTTCAGGGAAGATTTATTGTTCAGGGTTGCTTATAATCTGGAACGAGGGTTGGAACTACCGCCACAACGGCCTGGAATAGTGTAACAGTATTTAATTGAAGTGTGAAGAGGTGGGAGTGAAGATCCAGGTACCTGATAATATTGCATCTATAGTTCCCTATCCGCCAGGTAAACCCCTGGAGGAACTGGAAAGGGAGTATGGAGTCAGTGGTTCCATCAAGATGGCCTCCAATGAAAATCCCTGGGGGCCCTCCCCCAAGGCAATTGAGGCTATCCGGGGGGCGCTGAACAACCTGCATCGCTATCCAGATGGGTGTGGGTATTATCTGACCCATGCCCTGGCCGAAAAACTTGGGTTTGCCCCTGAAGAGATTGTGCTGGGCAATGGTTCCAATGAGATTATTGAGATGCTGGTCAAGGCCTATGTCCAGACCGGGAATGAGGTTATTACCAGCCATCCATCGTTTCTCATGTATCAAAAGATTGTCCAGGTACAGGGCGGGGTGAATATTGTTATCCCTTTGACCAGGATGCATCATGATCTGGTCAAGATTCTGGCCGCCATTACCGACAGGACCCGCCTGATTTTTCTTGATAATCCTAACAATCCCACTGGTAGCCCGATTAAACCTACGGACCTGTATGCCTTTCTCAGTGAGGTTCCGGAATCCGTGTTGGTAGTGCTTGATGAGGCTTATGTGGATTTTATGGAGAGTGAACTGCAGGTTGATATCTTTTCTCTGGTCCGTAACACCACGGGGCGGTGCGGGGTGGTGTCTCTGCGTACTTTTTCCAAGGCATACGGTCTGGCCGGGTTGCGCATCGGCTATGGTTTGATGCCGTCCCAGGTGGCAGGGAATCTGCATAAGGTCCGGCAGCCTTTTAATGTGAATCAACTGGCTCAGATTGGTGCCCTTGCAGCTCTCCAGGATGAAGAATTTTATCAGCAAACCCTGCGGCGTACCCGTGAGGGGTTGCAGTATCTGCAGGATGAAGTGGAGAAACTGGGATGTAAAAGTTATCCATCGCAGACCAATTTTTTCCTGATTGATGTTCAGGGTGATGCCACGGCACTGTATGAGGCTATGCTTTACAAAGGGGTTATTATCCGTTCCATGAAACCCTATGGCTATACCGATATGGTGCGTGTTACCGTGGGCCGCGAAGAGGAAAACAATCGCTTTCTTGCCGCGTTGTCCGCATGTCTGTGTGAGCTTTCCTATGTCTGAGAATAGGTCTGAAAAGCGGAAGATTGTTACTATTGACGGACCGTCCGGTGTGGGGAAATCGACACTGAGCCGGAAGGTAGCGGCGGCGCTTGGATATACTTATCTGGATACGGGTGCCATGTATCGGGCGGTTGCCCTGTTCCTCCAGCGGTTGCAGATAGATCTTGGCGATGAACAGGCGGTGGGTTCCGCCCTTGCTGGGATAAAGTTACAATTGTTGCCGGCAGAACGGGAGGATGGTGATGTGGGGGTTATGGTCAACGGCGAGGATGTGAGTAGCGCCATCCGCACCCCTGAAGCAGGGATGCGGGCCTCGCTGGTATCAGCAATTCCGGCGGTGAGAAAGAGGTTGACCGAGATGCAGCAGGCTCTTGGCCGACAGGGAAAGATCGTTGCCGAAGGAAGAGATACGGGCACCGTGGTTTTTCCTGATGCCCGTTGGAAGTTTTACCTCGAGGCTGATCTTGAAGAACGGGCCCGCAGACGAGTGACGCAGCTTCGATCCGCTGGCCAGGAGGTTGATGCCCAGGAGCTGCTGGCCATGATTGTCAAGCGCGACCGCGATGATCAGAAGCGGACATTAGCCCCCTTGCAAAAGGCTGACGATGCGTTCAGTATTGATACCACCTCTCTTGATATTGACGAGGTGTGCACAAAGATGCTGGAGGTTGTGCGGGCACAAAGAACCTGTCCTGAATAAGGTATAAAAATAATAAAAAAAGGGGGACAATACTAAAAGATTGTCCCCCTTTTTTATCAAGAAGAGAAAAAATTATTCAATAACAAAGTCATCGCGTCTGTTGTATTGATAACTTGTTTCATCCGATCCTTCAAAGAGTGGTCTTTCTTCGCCATAACTGACGGTGCGGATTCGTGAGGCGTCAACGCCAAGATCAACCATGTATTGTTTCGCGTTAATGGCACGTCTTTCACCAAGGGCCAGATTGTACTCGTTGGTGCCGCGCCCGTCGCAGTTACCTTCAACAACAATGGAATCTGACGCGGATTTCATGTAGTCGGCATTGGCCACGAGATTTTGGGTCATATCCGGACGGATATTTGACTGGTCAAAATCAAAATAAACGGGTTGGAACTGGGCAGAAGAACGACCGTGCTGGCGTTTATAGTCATCGCTTTGCTCACCTTGACCAAAACTGCCGTTTTGTTGATTGGTGGTGTCATCCAGGGTACCCTCGGTACTGCCCGCATCTGGATAGTTTACATTGCTACCACCCGCGGCATCTGTTCCCGATGTTGGGGGTGTGACTTCTTTCTTACTGCAACCTCCAGCAACAAAGGTGAGTGAGCCAATCAGAGTCAGAAAGAGAAGGGTTTGCAGGGTCTTTTTTTTCATGATTTTCACTTTAGGGAAAGGGAGAAATTATTGTTTCCGATCCAGTTAAAAATTGATTAAACTGGAGGATATAATCCAAGCTCAATTAAATTTAGCTCCTAATGGCGCGGACGTCAAGGAAATTGAGAGACAAACTGCGTTAGTGATAAATTTCCTGCTTCAGGTCCTCAAGCACGGTAAGAGCTTTATTTTTAATAGATAAAAGCATTATCTGTCTTTGTAAAGAGAGACAGGGCAAAGAGGACAACCTCTTTTTCACTAAGCGGTGTGAACAATCAAAGATTTTTGAGATCAGGACTGACATGGCAGGCCGAATGCCCACCGCTTATCCGTTTCGGATTGAATCACTTGTAGGGCTCGGTTTTTTGTATCTCTGCCCTACCCACGAAGAAAAGAGATCTGGGCGGGCCAAAGACGCTGCCAGTGGCACCCGGCGAGTATTTATTGAAGAAATGACTTCAAGACTTCCTTCTCGAACGAGTTAAAGGCTGGATCGCTGTCGCTGTCCGATCGTTTGTCAAGCGACACATCTGGCTTCTGGTACTTGATTTCGCTACCCGAATACGTTCGTGTAAACAGATTGTAACTTGGACGCCACAGGATACTGACTTTCGATGTTGAATTCGCCCCGGAAATCCAACTTGTCATCGAACTATATCCTCCCGGTGCATCGATCAACGAAGATTTCGTCTCATACTTACCGAAAATCTTGGAATCCTGGTAAACCAGTCCACCATCATTACTGATCACCTGGGCAATGCCACCATGGTTAATGCGATGTGCCTCTAACCGGGTCGAAGTAAAGGTGTAGCTCGTCCCGTTCTTCAACCGCGTGGTGATTGAAGAAGGAGGCATGTCGGTCCCCATCATTTCTGAGCGCCGGAAATAGATTTTCGCGCCGTTATCAATTTGCCCCGCGATGGTATGAACGGCCTCCAGCCACATAGCTTCCGTCCAGTGATCTTCCAGCATCGGCACCAGAATGATCTTCGTGACCCTGTTCCGTACCTCATTGACATGGGTATTTATCTCTCGGGCACGTAGAGTAAGCTTGTTCAACACATTTGGCCAGGTGTCCTTCATGACCGTCTCTTCGCGCCAGGAAAGGAAGATCGTTTCCACCTTGCTCACGTGGGGGATCTCAAGGAGCGTCCCGACGTTTTTAAACGGGTCGGTGGGGTTAAAAAACGGCATGAACGCAAATTCGAACTCGCGGCAGCCACTCTCCCTGATCGCAGCGGCACAGTTGATGGTACTCGTGTCAGATAACTTGCTAAGACCAACTGTCTGAAAACCCTTACGCTCCGCCGCCAAAACATTTCCACAGAGCAGTACTCCCACAAGAGCATATTTAAAACATGAAACGATGTTCATCGTCTTACCTCTTTCAAAAAAATGAATCGACGCTCACAAGACCATCGTGCGGGCGCAATCGGCCAGCTGTCTACGCCAGTTTTCCAAAGAAATCATTGTATGAGAAGTATAACCTGTATAAAGCGCCATAACAGCAGTTTGCCTCGCTGTGAAGAACATCGGAAAGTCATGGACGTGAGAATCGCTCGTATGGTTTGATAAGGGGAGGCTGAAATAAAAGTCCTGGTCAGTGATCGCTAACTCAGCTTTCAGCTCTTGTCAAAATTCTCTCGTTCAATGTCCTGGACGATAACCTGTTTCAGGTTGTTGAATTTGTAATTAGTCGATTTTCTGCTTATGTTCCCATTGATTTTGAGATATGAGAAAATCAATCTTTTACTCTATTCACGTATAGTATTTTCTCTGGTTGTTGTTTTCCGCATCTGACGATATTATGTGATGGGATATGGAAAGTCAAAATAAATAATAATCTGGAATTTCAGTCGAATTCCAATCTCTGGCTCATGAATCTGCCATGTTACAGGATTTTCTTTATCCAGCGGCAGGTGCTGAGCTTCCTGGTTTTGTCTATTGAGCGGTGTGTTGAATCTTGATTAAGAAAAAAAAGATAATCCCGAAAAAGACGGGGCGTAGAAGTAGCAGGTCGCGGGGGTGGACGGTGTTCACTATTGTGGTGCCGCTTGTGCTTCTTGTCGGCGTTGCTTTTGGCGTGTATGTCATCCATCTGGATAAGGTGATCCGTCAAAAGTTTGACGGCAAACGTTGGGCCTTGCCTGCCGTGGTGTACGCACGGCCCCTGGAGTTGTATCTCGATCTGCCCTTTACGCCTGAAATGCTGGAGGATGAGTTGCAGCTGGCCGGCTATCGTCAGGATAAGGCGGCGAAAGATCCGGGCGGCTACGACCGTACCGGTAACGTCATGCGTCTGGCGACCAGAGAGTTTGCTTTTCCTGACGGTGTGGAAAAATCGGCCAGGATTACGGTGGAGTTTGCCGGTTCGGCGATCAAAAAGATCACCCGCACCGATACCGGTGCAGAGGTTGCCCTGGCCCGTATTGATCCGGCCCGGATTGGCAGTTTTCATCCCCTTGAAAATGAAGACCGGATTGTGTTTAAACGGGAAGAGCTTCCCGATCTGCTGGTCAAGACCCTCATCGCGGTGGAAGATCAACATTTTTACACCCATGCCGGTGTTGATCCCCTGGGAATTCTGCGGGCCATGCAGGCCAATATCCGCGCCGGTAAGACGGTTCAGGGCGGAAGCACCCTGACCCAGCAGCTGGTGAAGAATTTTTTCCTCAATAACGAGCGTACCGTGCAGCGCAAGTTCAATGAGCTGATCATGGCCCTGTTGCTGGAGATCCATTACAGCAAGGACGAGATCCTGACCACCTATACCAATGAGATCTTTCTCGGGCAGGACCGGGGGCGGGCGGTTCATGGTTTTGGGCTGGCCAGTCAGTTTTATTTCCGGCGGGAGCTGAAAGATCTTTCTGCCGCGCAGGTTGCCATGATGGTGGGGATGATCAAGGGGCCATCCTATTATGACCTGCGCCGGTTTCCGGAGCGTTGTTTGCTGCGACGGCAGGTGATACTCAATGTAATGCTTGCCGAAGGGGTGATCTCTAAAGAGGCATATGCAACAGCCATAGCTGCCAAACTGGAGAAGAATGGTACGGTGCAGAGCGGTTTTAACCGCTATCCCGCCTTTCTCGATCTGGTGCGCCGTCAGTTGAAGGAGGACTATCGTGAGGAAGATCTCACGTCCAATGGTCTGAAGATCCTGACCACCCTTGATCCCCAGGTGCAGATGCGGGTGGAAAGGAATCTTCGGGAAACGCTATCGGCCCTGGAAAAACGTACCGGCACCAGTGGGCTTGAAGGAGCGGTGATTGTCAGCAGCAGAGAGGGCGGGGAGATCGTGGCGGTGGCTGGTGGCCGTGACGCCTCGCAGGCAGGGTTTAATCGGGCTCTTGACGCCCAGCGTCCGATTGGTTCGCTTATCAAACCGGTGGTCTATTTGACGGCCTTGGCCAATGGCTATACTCTGGCAACCCCGGTGCAGGATGTGTCCTTGACCCTTACCGCTGCCGGAACTAAGGACTGGCATCCGGCCAATTATGATAAAAAAGAACATGGCCTGGTGCCCTTTCATGAGGCTTTAGCCTATTCTTATAACCTGGCCACGATCAGGATCGGGATGGATGTCGGGGTGGAAAAGGTGGTGGAGAGTATCAAGCGGATGGGGATCAATCGGGACTTTCAGCCCTACCCTTCTTTTCTGCTGGGAACTGCAGCCCTGTCACCCCTTGAGGTGGCCCAGATATATCAGGTCTTTGCCACAGGTGGTTTTTATCAACCGCAACGGGTTATTGGCAGTGTGCTGACGGTGGACAACAAGGTCGTTCAGCGTTTTGGGCTGACAGTGGAGCAACGTTTTCCGCCTGAGAATGTTTTTCTGCTCAATACTGCCCTGAAACGGGTGATAACGCATGGAACGGCTAGGTCGCTTTTAAACTATATCCCGGAGACGGTGCAGGCTGCCGGGAAAACAGGAACTACCGATGAGCTCCGGGACAGCTGGTTTGCCGGTTTTACCGGCGACCTGCTGGCTGTTGTCTGGATTGGTCATGACGATAACAAGCCGACTGTGCTGACAGGTTCCAGTGGCGCCATGGTAGTGTGGGGAAAGATCATGCAGTCTCTGCATCCCCAAACGCTGGAGCTTGCGGAACCGGAGGGGATTGAATGGGCCAGGATAGATGCGGGCATCTATGGTCCCCGTGGTGGTGAGTTTCGCGAGGATCTGATGTTACCCTTTGTGGTCGGAACTGTGCCCGCAGGGGTCCAGCGGGCGCCATCTGACGCTCAGGAGAGAAGTGTGCCAGAAGTCTGGAACACGATCCGTGGATGGTTTCATTGAAAATCAAGAAAGAAGGAGAAAAAGAGATGAAGCAAACAGGCTATGGACGTTTCTGGCACACGGCCAGCGCTGTTGGGTTGTGCATGGTGTTGAATCTGTTTTTGCATGGATGCGCGGAAAAACATTCTGTTGAACTGCCAGCCAGACCAGATTCTGCCCCGCTCCCTGTTCCGCACCCTCCCCTTCCTCTTCCCGCTCCCACTCCCGCTCCTGATCTTGGCCCTGGTGTCAGCCGGGAGTCGGTGCCCGTGCCGGAAGAAGGAAAGGCTGCTGCTACCCTGCTTGCCAGTGCCCGGCAAAACGCGCGGACAGGCAAGTTCAGTCAGGCCGAAATGATGCTTGAACGGGCCTTGCGGGTTGAACCCCGGAATGCCAGGCTTTGGCATGAGATGGCCCAGATGAAGTATGGACAGAAGGATTATGGCCAGGTAGTTCAGTTCTGTATCAAGTCAAACAGCCTGGCCGGAAAGGATTATGGGTTGATCCAGCAAAACTGGCTGTTGATGGAAAAAGCCTATCTGGAACTGGGAGAACCGGAGAAGGCACGGCAGGCTCGAATTAAATCAGGCTAAGAGTGGTGTTAGTTGTCAACCCGTTTTTTTTTAGAGAGAGATCCTTAAAATATTTTTCATCGACCTGTCAGTATGGGATATTCAGAAACACGCGACTCAGTAACAGCCGTTGTCAAGGAACAGGCTGATATCATTCAGATCATAGGAGAATGTGTTGAACTGAAAAGAGCGGGGGCGCGGTTCCTTGGGCGTTGTCCGTTTCATGGCGAAAAGACACCCTCCTTCTCTGTTCATCCGGGGCAGCAGTTTTATCATTGCTTTGGCTGTGGCGAGTCGGGTGATGTCTTTTCATTCATGATGAAATATCATAACCTTGATTTCCCCACTGCCCTTCAGACCCTGGCCAGACGTTATCAGATTGAGCTGCCGGAAAAGCACTATTCGCAGGCAGAGCAGGAAAAAGAACGGCAACGCAAGGCCATGTTTGCCATCAATGAAAAAGCGGCCCGCTTGTTCAGGGACTATCTGCTGCAGGGTAAAGGCGCGGCTTCAGCGCGCGCATATCTGGAACGGCGCGGTATTCCGTCGGATATTCAAGAGAAATTTCAATTGGGATACGCGCCTGCCGTTGAAACCGTTGGCTGGAACTTTCTTGGCGCCGGGTTGCAGGGGGAGGAAAGCGCAGCGGCAGAGGCGGTGGGGCTCCTGGTGAAAAATGACAAGGGCGGCACCTATGACCGCTTCCGTGATCGGATCCTGTTTCCCATCTTTGACCCTAAAGGGAGGATCAGCGGTTTTGGCGGCCGCATTGTCGGTGATGGTCAGCCCAAGTATATGAACTCCTCTGAGAGTCCGGTCTTTGACAAGAGCCGCTTGTTGCTGGGGCTTTTTCAGCAGGCTGACGAGATTCGTTCCCGGCAGCGGGTGGTGCTGGTGGAGGGTAATTTTGACCTGGTGTCGCTGGTGGTTCACGGTTGTCCCAATGTCGTAGCGCCTTTAGGGACAGCCCTGACCCGGCCCCAGTTGAAGCTCCTGCGCCATTATGCAGAAAACGCGATCCTTCTTTTTGATGGGGATGCAGCCGGGGTCAAGGCTGCGGTTCGCGCTGTTCCCCTTTTCCTGGCCGAGCAGATGAGCGCCAAGGTGGCCTTGCTGCCTTCTGGGCATGATCCTGACACCTTTGTCCGCGAAAAGGGTCTGGAACAGTTGGAAAGATTGCTGGATGCTGCGACCCCGCTTGCTGAGTTCGCGCTGACAAAACTGATCGAAGAGCACGGTCTTACCCTCGATGGTAAAAGGAAAATAGTGGAAGAGTTGCGGCCCCTGGTGGAGGAGGCGGCATCCCCGTTGCAGCGTTTGCTGTTGATTGGTTATTTCAGTAAGGAACTCAGTGAGAAATTGGGGATACCGGCCCAGCAGTTGAGCGAGCTTCTTGCGGAATATTCCCCGGTAGTTTCGTCTGCGGTCGCTCTTCCGCCGGGGCGACCCCTGGAGCGCCCATACCCTGTGGGCACTCCTACAAGAGGGCCAAACCGTTTTGCCCAGGAAAGAAAAGATGCTGTCAGGCTCAATGGCGCCCAGAAACGTCTGGTCGCTCATATGGTGCTCTATCCGGCCCATTTTTTGAGGCTGCAACAGGCGGGCCTGAGACAAAGGCTGGCTTTTGGTGTGGGAGAAGTCTTGTTTCTACAACTTGCGGCACTGCACGCCAAGGGCCGGGAGTTTGAACCAGAGGAGTTACTTGCCGCCTTGCCCGAAGGAGAAGAACGAGCCCTGGTGGTAGAGATCTTGTTAGCCGCCTCCCCAGCTGTTTCTGAGAACGGGCATCATTCAGGGACCGAAGAAGAGCTGGCCGAGTTGTTGTTCTGGTTGAAAAGGGAGGAGTTGAAGGAGAGGGACCGTAAATTGACTGCCGAGATAGAAAACGTGCCACGTGATGAGCATGAAACAGTGGTGCAATTGCTTCAGGAAAAGCAGAAGATTGATAAAGAGTTGCGGGCCTTGGAATAGATTAATAACTTATTGATTTATAATTTTTTCTTGCTATAGTGCCTTAACTGAACTATCTGATTTTGTTGCAAGAGAGGGGGTGTTCTGTTTTTTTTTGGTTTGAGACGTGGAATCTCGGGGGGGAGATCTATGGCAGGGGACGAAGATTTTGATAAGAATGGGCCAGGGGCAATAAATGGTGACAATCTGCATGAAGATGAGGTCTTTGATCTAGCAGAAATCACCGGTGGTTTTGTTTTGGAAGGACATTCGCTTTCCGGTGAATGGGTGGATGTTGCGTTGGCCGGGCCACTAGGAGTTACGGAGAACGATGATGGTAATGATGATTTCTTCGTAGATCTGGATGATGACAATGGGTGTCATCTGGTTGGGGGCCCTTCTGGGCAGGGTTGTCATACTGTTGATCCCATGAATATCTATTTGCGGGAGATGGGCACCATGATCCTGCTCAGTCATGAAGAGGAGCTGGAGTTGGCACGGATGATGGAGGAGGGGTTGTATCGTATCCAGCGGGCGGTGCTGGCAACTCCTTTGGCCATTCCAGCCTTGCAGGCAGTGGCGAATGAGCTTCAGGCTGGTCGGATAAAGATCTTTCAGGCATTAAAGGGGATCCCTGATGATCAGGGTGATCTTATGGCCCAGGCACATGACGAGTTTATCAGCCGGGTCGCGCGGGCCACAGAGCTTGAACAGGAAAGAGAGCGGTTGCGGCAGAGTTTTCTTGGTTGTGTTGATGGCTCTGATGAGGATAGAGAAATTTATCAGCAGATCCTTGATCGAGGGACAGAGATATCAGAGATTTTTCAGGACAGGCTTATCTGTCCTCGCTGTATCAACGGCATTGCCGCTGGTCTGGTAGATCTGGCAAAGCGGTTCCGTCTGGTTAGGGCTCAAGTGATACAGGAGTATAAGCTGGCAGCTGCAGGTCAGAAAGAGCCCGAACTCAGCCCTTTGGAGCTTGAGAAAAAAGTAGGCCGGCAGATGTGTGAAGGGCTTGGTTTTGGTTATCGGGCCTTGCACGCGACCTTGCATGAGATAGAATCGGCGCGTGAGACCGTCAAATACGCAAAAGAATCGTTGGTG
>JANMTN010000078.1:0-13294 GCA_031390685.1 Desulfobulbaceae bacterium | reverse complement strand
GAAGATGGAGGACAAAGTTCGCGTAATGACGAACCAATTTTTCTTTTTCTTCCTCAATCCTCTCCTGCCAACCCTTTCGCAACTCTACGTTCCTGGTTTCAACCTTCAGTTCCATATAGTTCCTCCATTTAGGGGTTCCTTGGAAAATTTTCAAAAAACCCTTGATACTCTAATGACGATAAAAAAATCGTCATTATTAACATGTGCCTCACGGCACATTCCCTGGCAATTTTCACCCCTCAAATGCTGGAACAAAAATTACCTTCACTCTCATTATATTTCT
Source organism: Desulfobulbaceae bacterium (assembly GCA_031390685.1). Classification (GTDB taxonomy): domain Bacteria; phylum Desulfobacterota; class Desulfobulbia; order Desulfobulbales; family Desulfocapsaceae; genus UBA2270. The sequence continues at coordinate 13,011 of JANMTN010000078.1, read as the reverse complement.
CTCCGGCTGATAATCAAGTCTCTCTCAATTCTTTTACCGTAAAAAGCGGAAATATTTTGATACAACTTTTCCTGAATCTGGACCCGAACCCCTTACAGATCACAACTTTTAAGGGTCGATTCTGTCTGAAAACGGCGCATCCGGACATTCATCAATATTCCCATTCCCAACAGGGTGGTCAACAGGGACGAACCGCCATAACTGAACAATGGCAACGGAATTCCAACCACAGGAAGAAATCCAAGTATCATCAGCAGATTAATAACGGCCTGCCAAAAAATAAGCGCCACCACGCCAAAGGCAAGAAACAGGCCAAAACGGTCTCTTGCTGACATGGCCACATGCAGCCCCCAAAAGAGCATAAAAAAATAAACAGCTAAAAAAAAGAAACTCCCGGCAAATCCCCATTCTTCAGACCAGACAGAAAATGCGAAGTCCGTGTGCCTCTCCGGCAAAAAATGAAGATGCCCCTGGGTTCCCTCCATATATCCCCGCCCAAAAAGACCACCACTCCCCACCGCAATCTTTGATTGCAGGATCTGATATCCTTCCCCCATAGAATCTTTTACCGGGTTCAATAAAGTTTCCACCCTTTGCTTCTGGTAAGGTTTCAGAACATACAGCCAGCCAACCACCACCAAAGCTATACCTGACAGCCCCAGGATGACATAACTCGACCAGCGAAGCTTGGCAAAAATTGTCATCGAGATAAAAATGATGACAAACATCAGGGCCGTTCCCAGATCCGGTTGGATAAGGATCAAGATGAAAGGGATAGTCATAAGGATGATAGGAGTGATCAGATCCTTAATAGAATAACCGTTCACTACCTCTTTTCGAGAATAATAACTGGCCAGCGTGATCACCATCATCAACTTGGCAGGTTCGGAAGGTTGTAATTGAAAAAAACCAAGGTTAATCCAACGCTGAGCCCCGCCAGCACTATTGCCAACAAAGATAACTAACGCCAGCAGCACTATGACCAGAATATAGATGGGATAATTCCACAACTGGAGTTCTCTATAATCAAAGCTGATCAAAAAGATGATCCCAGCCGCGCCCATCAATAAAAGATAGCCCTGCTTCAAGTAAGACGGCATTCCCCCAGTTGGTGGATAAGTGGCGCTGTACAGATTGAGAAACGCCATGCCACAAACCATCAATAACAAAGACAGGAGTACCCAGTCAAAGTTCATGAAAAAACGTCTATCCACACAAAACATTTCTTATCCTTTCATCAAATAATTTTGAGGCAGATCAATAATGAACAATTATTACTCAGACGGTAGGCTGAAGATTTTCAGGGAAAGACAATGCGTGATCATGCAAGATCCCGGAATTTTTGATATGCTTCGGCCTTCTTCTACGGTCATAAGTGTTTACAATGCGACACACTCTATTGAATAACAGCTTTCCTGATTTGATCCACGGCTATCCTGTTGGCAAAATATTTTTGCATAATCTCCCTGGCCACAGGCGCCGCACTCGATCCGCCATGCAAGCCGTGTTCAACCACAACAGTCACTACAATTTCAGGGTCTTCGGCCGGGGCAAAACAGATAAACAAGGCATGATCCCGGTATTTATAAGGAATATCCTCTTCCTGGAGATGTTTGTACTGATCAAGGCGTACCACTTGCGCCGAACCCGTCTTCCCTCCCATATTGATGCCTTCGATACGAGCTACCCTGGCTGTCCCCCTGGCCCCTTGAATAACCTCAACCATTCCTTCCCGGATCAGTGCCAGATATTTTTTTTCCTTTTCCTGAAGCTCGCCTGCCAGTTTTGGCGTAAACGAATTCAGTACATTTCCATCGGCGTCAGTGATACTCTCAATAAGTTGCGGCACATATCGCCTCCCTCCGCTTGCCACGATAGCCGTCATTTGACAGAGCTGGAGCGGGGTTACCAAATTAAAACCCTGACCAATAGCCAGCGACAAGGTCTCTCCATCCTGCCACTTCACCCCATATTTCTTTTTTTTCCATTCTTTTGTCGGAATAAGTCCACTCTTTTCATGTTCAAGCTCCACCTCGGTCTTGAGACCAAGTCCAAGCATCTTGGCATATTCCGCCAGGGCATCAACCCCAACCCGCATCCCAACCTGATAGAAATAAACATCACAGGACTCACTGATAGCCCGCTTCAAATCCACGGTCCCATGCCCGCCACGTTTCCAGCAGTTATAACGCCGATTCCCAAAGGAAATAAAGCCGGGGCAGAAGAATGTTGTATCTTTGGTTATCACCCCCTTGGCCAACCCTGCCAGGGCGGTAACCATCTTGTAGGTGGAACCCGGCGGATACATGGCCTGCAACGCCTTATTGATCAAAGGATGTTTGGGGTTGTCCAAAAGCGCGTTCCAGTTTTTGGTCGAGATCCCACCTTCAAAATCAGCCAGATGCAAACGCGGCGTAGAGGCAAGCACCAGAAGCCGTCCGGTTTTCACCTCCATGGCCACCACCGCCCCGGACTTTTCATCGACGTCCATGGACTCTTCCGCCACCTGCTGCAAATCTATATCAAGGGTCAAACGGACCTCATTACCAGGAACAGGTTCCACATGGGTCAATAACTGCTGCTCAAATCCGCGGGCATTCACCTCCGAAGAGCTATTCCCCTTTTCCCCGCGCAATTCTTTCTCCCTGAGTTTTTCAAGACCCATCTTGCCAACCAGGTCTCCACCCCGGTAAAAAGCAGTATCTGTCTCTACCAGCTCGCTTTTACTGATTTCACCCAGATAGCCAATAAGATGCGCGGCAATATCACCATAATGGTAAAAACGACGAGGAAAAACCTCAATGCGAATCCCTGGAAAATTCTTATTATGCGTTTCCAGATAGGCCAAGGTGTCCCAACTCAGATTTTCCTTTAATCGAACCGGGATATGCTTCTGTTTACTCTCCGCCTCCCTGATCCTTTCCCAGAGAACCGAGACATCCTCCTTGAGCACCACCGACAATCGTTTCAAAAGACCATCAATGTCATTAGAATCCTCACGCACCAGCACCACATTAAATGAAGGCCTGTTAGTCACCAACTCTTTCCCGTTCCGGTCAAGAATATCACCACGAGGGGGGGCCACCTCGCGAATGCGCACTCGATTATTCTCAGCCCTGTTTTTATACTCCTCACCTTTGTGAATCTGCAAAAACCAGAGGCGAAGAAGAATGATCATGGCAAAAAATACCAGCACCGCTCCCGTACCCAAGACCCGCTTACGCAGTCCATCCAGAGCCGCTTGATCGTGCTCAGAGATATTCCCAAGTCCTTTCAGAAAATTCCATTTAATCATTTTTAAAGTCCGCAGCAGGAAACTCTGTCAACGAAAATAATTCCCTGAACGCTTGCGCAGAATGCGAGGGGTGACGCAACGACGTTTGAACATATGTTCAAACAAGCTGTTATAAAGAAGAAAGCAGGGAATGGTGGCCACAATCAGGATTAACGTCTCTTGCAGAATCTTGCCCCATGACCATTCAGGCAAGACACCCGGCAAGGCTAACGAATAGACAGCATACATACCAGTATACTCGGCCCAAAAAGCAATCCCCACCAATGGAACCTGATAGGCGACCTCTTTAACCGGACTCTTCTCTCTGAACATCTTAAGAAAAACAAAAAGGAAAAGATAGAGCAAAGGATACGTCCCGAGATAAAGTCCTGAAATAACATCCATGATCCAACTAAAGACAAGAACGAGGAACAACCCGCGCCGCCAGTCAAAACGATAGGCAATAAAAGCGATCAGGATAAAGATCAGATCCGGACTCCCCAACCAGGAAGGGAAAAGATAAAAAATTGAAGTCTGACTTACAATAAGAAATATTCCAACCAGAAAAAAACTGAGCATCAACATAACATCTACTCGCCAACAGGATCAACCGTGAGTCCCATTTCTTCAGCTATTTTCTGTTTTTCGGAAAGGTCAATAAAGACCATATCTAATTGCCCAAAATCAACACTCGGGGCGACCTCAATCTCTTGAAACATACCCCGACGCTTTGAGTGCACAGCAGACACGGTGCCGAGCGGAATTCCTGACTGAAAAACGCCACCAATGCCCGCAGTGACAATATGATCACCGACAACAACATCGATATTTTTGAGAACATAATAGAGGACATAGCCTTTCTCAGCTGCCCCTTTCAAAATACCACGCACCCGATTTTTCTGAATCATGGCATCAATAGCGCTACTCGGGGCATTAGCGAGAAGAATCTTTGCGTAATTATCAGAAACTTGAATAACCTGTCCGACCACACCCAATGAAGTACGAGCAACCATCCCTTCAATCACCCCGTCACTTTTCCCCCTGTCGACAATCAAGGTCTGAAACCAGAAGGATGGATCCTTGCCAACTACCCGGGCGGTAAGAGAGGGAAAGTTCTCTTCCTTTTTAAATTTAAGTTCATTCTCAAGATAACGGTTTCGCGCATAGGCCTCACGATACTGATCCAGTTGTTGCTGATAATCAGTAATCACTAACCGCAGGTGCTTATTATCATCCCTGATAGTCCACAAGACCAGATAATCACCGGTAAAAACCTGCAACGAACCGATCATTCTGGAAGTTCTACTCTGCAATGGCCCCAGAGCTTGCATGATCATCTGCTGCACTACCCCAAACTGTCCACCCACAGTGGAACCAAGCAAGAAAAGGGCAAGAATCAACAAGACCCCACCAAGAAAGAGGGACCTCGACGTTCCCAAGCGAGACTGAGACTTTTTAACGTTAGATGCTCTCTTCAAGACTTTCTATTCTTCACTGACGCTCACCAGCAATTGATGGCAAAATTTTTCATATCAGACACTTGTCCATCTCAAACAGCCAAGACCTTGCACGATGATGTCAAAATTCCCTTCATTGCACTGTTACTTCTCGGAGTATTTTCAAATTATCAAGGGCCTTCCCCGAGCCAAGAACGACCGAAGACAGCGGATCATCAGCCACAATAATAGGCAGACCTGTTTCCTGATGCAACCGTTTGTCAAGATTTTTCAGAAGTGCGCCGCCACCAGTCAGCATGATTCCCTGATCAACAATATCCGCCGCCAACTCCGGCGGCGTCACTTCAAGGGCCTCTTTTACCGCATCAATAATCACATCCACCTGCTCAGTAATCGCAAGCTGAATCTCATCAGCACCGATGATGATCGTTTTTGGAACACCTTCGACCAGATCCCGACCTTTTATCTCCATGGTTTCGTAAGGCACCTCGGGTAGCACGTTGCCAATGGTCATCTTGATCAGCTCTGCGGTTCGCTCCCCGATGGCAAGATTGTGCTTCCGTTTAATATATTGCAGGATTGCTTCATCCATCTTGTCACCAGCAACCCGCACCGATTTTGTATACACAATACCAGACAGGGAAATCACCGCCACCTCGGTGGTGCCGCCACCGATATCGATAATCATATTGGCAGTTGGTTCGGTAATGGGAAGATTGGCGCCTATCGCCGCCGCCATGGGTTCTTCTATCAGATAGACCTCGCGAGCCCCGGCGGATTCAGCCGACTCTCTGACCGCCCGCTTTTCCACCTGGGTAATACCTGACGGCACCGAGATGATAATGCGTGGATGGACAAGGGTCCGCCGGTTATGGACCTTGTTGATAAAATAACGAAGCATGGCCTCAGTCACCTCAAAATCAGCAATAACTCCATCCCGAATAGGACGGATGGCCACGATATTTCCAGGTGTCTTGCCCAGCATCTGCTTGGCCTCTTGGCCAACGGCCAGGACCTTGCTCCCCCGGTTATCCTGCCGCACCGCCACCACAGAAGGTTCCCGCAAGACAATACCCTTGCCTTTCACATACACAACCGTGTTCGCCGTCCCCAGATCAATTGCCAGATCATTAGACAACCAGCCAAACAAAAAATTAAATGGTGAATACATGAAGTGTTCCTTTATATAAAAACGTGCAGACACGTTCAGAAAGATATCAACAATACTAATGTAAGAGCAGAACTCTCTCCAATCCCCGTAAAAAATAATTAAACTTACCAAAATCTCCCGCCATTAGCAAGAGATATACCCCATGTTGAGAACAAGTAAAATGTCTGGGGTTGTAGTACATGATCTGTCCGGTTTTAATGGGTGCCATGGAGGTGGTGCCCATCAAATGGAGCCCCGGAGTCTATTGGGATTTGATTGTGACTATGGATGATGCCACCAATAAAACACTATTCGATATTTTTTGTTGATCAGGAGAGAACTGCTTCCAGTTTTCGTGAAGTACATGAATTAAAAGGACCAGAAAGATAAAATTTATTCAGCAACGACCCATTATCAAAAGAAAAAGAGTTGACATCCTTGAAAAACCCTGTTATTTGATTTCTGTTTTTGAAAGTATGCAAATTTTATTTGGGGCTGTAGCTCAGCTGGGAGAGCGCTTGCATGGCATGCAAGAGGTCCGCGGTTCGATCCCGCGTAGCTCCACCATTACGACATTTTAGGCCAGTTTCGGGTTAATCCTGGAGCTGGCCTTTTTTGTTTCTAATACCTTCCGACACAGTCCAACGCAGCCTTCAAAATCCCTGTTTTTCGCAACTGACCTTACCCCCTTTTTGTGGACAGAGAGTTAAGCCGCATTTTCCTTTTTTCTCATTCAGACCTTGAACTGGGACAATAAAAAGGGGAAGGTCACACCTTCCTGTCATTTTCATAACAACGGCCAATAACGGCTTGACTGAGTGTCCATATTTTCAGGAAAGGATCATCACCTTTTTTCTGTTTTTTTGATTGGTTTGTGATAAACAATAAAATCCATGCGAAAAAAACGTACACCCCTTAAGGAACACCCGATTTCGGCGTTTTTTGCCGGTTATTTTTGTCGGGGGCGTGGCATTAAATAAATCTGCTCCCTTTTTCTTTTTTCTGTTTTTAATTATTCTTTAGATAACCAATAATATGAAAAAAGAAAATTCCATATGGGACTTTTTTGCCTCTGTCAAACTTGCGATTATCACCCTTAGCCTGTTGGCCACCACCTCAATTATTGGAACGATTATCCCTCAGCATAAGCCTCTGCAGTGGTATGCCCAGGAATATGGCGGTAACCTGGCCCAACTTTTCAAGACACTTGACGTCCCTGATATGTACGGTTCCTGGTGGTTTCTCGCCTTGCTGGGGCTTCTCAGTACTAACCTCATCGTCTGCAGCCTTGATCGTTTTCCAGACGTGTGGAAACAGATGAAGGCTGACGGCCTTGATACCCCCCTTACACGTCTTGAGAAAATGGGGAGAAAGAAAGAATGGCGAAGCGGTTCTTCGCAGCCGGTAACTGTCTTGGAATTGGGTGCCAAACTCAACAAAAGCAACTGGAAAAGCTGCAGACGTAACGGCGATGGCGAGACTCTGCTCTTTGCTCAAAAGGGGGCCTGGAGCAGAACCGGTGTATACGTGGTTCACACCTCCATTTTGGTGATATTTATCGGCGCAATCATCGGTGAGTTCTATGGATTCAAGGGGAACGTCATGATTCCGGAGACACAGCAGACAGATAAAATTTACACATTCAATGGTAACGAGACCATTGATCTTGGTTTCACGGTACGTTGCGACTCTTTCATCCTTGAGTTGTACCCTACCGGGATGCCAAAGAAATATAGATCCGAATTAACTATTCTGGAAAATGGCAAAGAGCTCTTCCAGGCTCCAATAGAGGTGAACTCTCCATTGAAATACAGGGGAATCACCTTGTATCAAGCAAGCTATGAAGGGTATCAGGATTTTTTGATCAAGGTGACCAATAAGGCCAGCGGTAACAGCAAGACCTCTATTATTCCTTTCCGGGAACAAGGGGAATGGCCCCAGGAAGGTCTCACCTTTGGTGTAATCAATGCCGAGGTGATGGGACAGTCGGTTTCGCGTCTGAAAATATGGCTTTCCGACAGTAAGGGAGCGCCCTCGGTAATCTGGCTCAAAGACGGTGAGTCAGCAACCGTTGAAAGAGAAAGCGGCACGTATCTCCTCAGTACCAAACAGATGTATGCCACTGGCCTGCAGGTCAGCAAAGATCCGGGAGTGTGGATTGTCTACATCGGTTGCGGCCTGATGCTTCTTGGCCTGGTGATTGCCTTTTTTATGTCGCACCAACGAATCTGGCTTTTCATCAAAGAGGAAGAGAGTGGCGCATCAATCCTTTTTACCGGCAGTGCCAATAAAAACAGGGCCGGTTTTGAAAAGATTTTTAATGATCTGGTAGAAATCCTTCAAAAATAGAACGGCTGGATAAAGGAGTTTATATCTGTTGCTTGTGAAATTTGTCAAACATACACCATCAAATACGGTATCTGATGATAATCAAAAGTCATGAGTTTGCAGCGCAGGGTGATTTTTTCAGGACACTTCAATCTCATGAGTGAGTGTCTGGCCAGAAATGAGATAGTTTTTTCTAAATCGTGGCGCTCGATGAATTTAACCACAGACATATTGTTGATATTACGATGATTAAATTTTGATAGTAACAAAGAAGTTAGGGGAAAACAGCCATTTATGGACAGTCTATAGCTATCTGTAGTGTTCGTACTTACCGATTTCTCACAATGATCTTCTGGCTAGTTCTCAAGCTCAGGTATTCTTGAGAGACAGAGCATATCATACATAAAAAACGAGGACTTGCTTAGGGTATGATGCGATGTGCCTACTAAAAAGATGGGCTGAACTCTACATCTTATGGATCAAGATTCATAAATTTTCTTAAACAGCATTTCACCTAATATAAATGCTGCCAAAAAGAAGAATATGGCACCGGTAGTAATCATGATTTCGTGCAGACTGGGGCTGTATGAGTAATATTTTGGCAGATCAACAACATTGTATTGCTGGTAATGGGGAATCAGTTGGCCAACAATGATTAGATCATAGAACAGGACAAAGACTCCGGTCAAACAGGAAAGACCGGCAAGGGCCAAGACATTTAAATTTTTTCCTCTTGTGGCAAAGATAAGAGCCAGAGGGAACAGAACCGCTAGACCAACCTCTCCAATCCAGAAGTTAATGGCAAAATCACCCTGAACAAGGAGAGACATTGCATCTGGATTTTTGGTGAACTGGGGGAAAAATCCACCCATTATCTTGACGCCCGTAAAATAAAAGATGCCCAGAAGAAGCACCATAAACAGCCTTCCTGTGGCCTTAAGCGCCATGTCATCCTTAGTCTTCGGTCTCTGGCCGCTAAATGTTTTTGCAATCCAGCTGAACAACAGAATTGCACCGCAACCGGTCAAGGTAGAGAGTGAAAGGAAGTAGAGCGGCATATAGTTTTCACTCCAGAATCCCCTGGCACCAAGCAACTCCATATCCGAGTTCATGTTCAGGTTTCCCATGGTTACCGCCACAAGAGCGATAATTGCAAATACCTTTGCTCTTTTTTCCTTTTTTAACGTAAGTGACATAAAGTTAAAGGTCATAAATATCAGGTAGAGGCTGTAAATGGTAGTCTTCCACCAGATATTTGAGGATTGATGCGGGGACAACAGTGCGTAAAAAACAACTCGCCATGGGTTCTCAAGCTCAAGAGTGATGCACATAAGGCCTGTGGCCATGGTGATAATGGCAAGAAAGACCGTCCGGGGAATAATAGGCTGAAATGTGCTAATACCAAAGACCTGCCCCAGAGATGAAACTATACAGAGCCCGGTGGAAAGGCAGGCAAAAAATACATAAGGACTGACAAGAAGCCCCCAGGGCACTTCTCTGGTTGTTCCAAAGGTGTGATCATGGCCCACTAGCATCGAATGGAGCCCGAAGGAGAGGCCAAGCCCACTGATAAGCGCCAGCGCCACAAAAAATAGCATCCGGTTCATGGAAGTTGGAGGCAATATATTTGTTTTATGGTAGAAGGTCATGTCTCTTCCTTTGTCTTTTTAGATTCACTAATCCTGTTTTGCCAGTCCTTTTGTATATAGTTACTTTCAGGCATCCATATAAAAGACATTTGGTAAGGTGTCTGTTTCCGGGCGAAGTACCCAGAGTACATTTCCAGGAGCATGGATCAACTTATAGGCGTCACTATCCGGATCAGTAAGGTCTCCAAAAATACGGACATTAGCAGGACAGACAGCGGCACAGGCCGTAATCTTCCCACCGCTTTCTTTAAGTTTGGTATCGTAACAGAAGTTACACTTATCGATGGCCCTATCCTCTTCATTAAAATACCTGGCATTGTAGGGACAAGCAACCATACAGGTCTTGCAGCCAATGCATTTGTCAGGATTCATTCGTACAATACCATTTGTTTTATCCTTATAGGTGGCCTGGGTTGGACAGACCCGTACACAGGGAGGGCGGTTACAATGATTGCAAAGGATAGGCATGAAAACACGTTCCCTTTGGTCCTGAGCAATCGGGATGCTGCGCTCCAGTATGGCAGTTCGATAGCCATTGGCAGGGACATTATTGGTGCTTCTGCATGCATCCAGGCAACGCTCACAATCAATGCAATGGTTTTGACGAATTACCATTGTGTAGTGTGGGCTATAAGGAAATTCAGCTACTCGCACCTTGCCGTTACTTAATGCACCTTGCGCTTTATTGGTAGAGATCAAAGAAAGAATCGATCCGCCTAAAAATACACCTGATATGGAAAGGCCAAATTGCAGAAACTGACGACGCTCTTTTAAGGGAAGACTTTCGATACCCTCATCGTTTAGTTTTTCCAGATTTATCCCTTTCATTCTATTCTCTCTCAAAATGTGTATTTTTTATGTAACCCTTCAGTGTCAAGAGTTCACCATTGCTCCATATGTATTCAAATAGACTAGCCAATAATAGTATGCCTATAAGTGCCGGCCTATTTGAACACAAGTGGAATGCTGGCAAACTCCTATCTTTTATTTTGGCTCATCGTGACACATATTACAATCCTGTCTGATAGTCTTACCGAATTTTGTTTTATGTTCGTCGTCATGACATCGGAAACATCCATAGCCCTCGTCAGAATTCTGATGTCCCAGATGCTGGCGATAAGTTCCCCATGTCACCTTCATTGCCGGCCACACATTGTTAAGATAGGCCTCCAGAAGAAATGATCCTGAACCTACTATCTCTTTTTCGTGTTCTGCCACAAAATCATTTCCATGACGTTTAGCCACCAGTTCCAGCAGGGCCCCCACGATCTTTTCTGTAGCCTCATCCCTGCTTGTGTACTCAATTTTCAAGACAGCGATGCTGTCTTCTCGTATTCCCTTAATCTCGGGATTAAGTTTTTTGGAGAAGAGGCCAAAGTCGACAACCCGTTCAAGATCGTCATAGACATGGGTCGGACGATTATGACAATCGATACAGTCCATGGTCCTCCACTCCCGGGTTACCCCTTCTTCGGCGGGATCGTCTGTTAGAGCGTATTCTTCTGTAACTCCTCCAGGCCGAGTAACCTTCACATTACCGATTTTTGTCCGTTTTTCATCAAGGGCCTGATATTCAATCTTGATGTCACGACTTACATGCCAGTGAATTCCCTCAAAGTCGTTGGTTACCGGATTATGGCCGCCAATACGCAAGGCGACTTCCTGAACTTTCGGAACTATCTGATTATCATTAGTAAAACTGATAAATTCCTTTACTTTCTTGCCATGGAATTTTTCAGGCCAATGGCAGGACTCACAGGTATCCCGTGCTGGCCTCAGGTGCTTGACCGGTGCAGGGATGGGGCGACTGAATTCCCCGTCGATTACCGCCTTTACCTGGCGCAGACCGGATAGTTTTGCCTGGACATACCAATTGGCACCGGGACCTATGTGACACGAGACACAGGAAACCTTGGCATGCGGTGATCGCTGGTAAGCAGTATATTCAGGATCCATAACCTCATGACAGACAACACCGCAAAAATAGGAAGAGTCTGTAAAATGGTAGCCTTCATAGGCTACAAGAACCAGAATAGTGATATTGATTACCGAGAGGACAAGAAATAATACGATCCCTTTTCTGTGATGTTTGTCAGCAAGATCAATCTTCAAATGTTCGATATTGAGCAGGCTGCCCTTAAACCACTTCTTTCGCCGGAAATAACAGGCTAGCGGAATAAGAAACAGGCCGAACATCATCATTGCCGGCAGAAACAGAAAGGTAAAAATGGCAAAATAATGATTGGCAATCAAACCAGAGAGATGACCAATGAGACCAAGTACTATCAGGGTGATGGATACAGTAGTCAGACTTACTCCAAAAAAACCAAGCGGTGTTTTCCAGGTACACCCTAATAACCTTTCCCATGCTCCGGCTTCTTTGCCCTCTTCTGCAGGTGAAACTTCTGGCTCTTTTACATCCTCATCTTTTTGTTCTAAATTCGTCATAACATCTCCTCATTGTAGACCTTTCCGGAGAATCGCAGCACACTTTTCTCCATCTTGAATGATTTTATAAAGTATCTGCTTTTGTTCACCACCCACTTTTTCCGCTTCGCAGTAATCTGCCAACAGTTGTGAATAGTTTATAATGCCGTTAAGCCTGTTTGTGGCTTCATTAATAATTGCAGAAAACTCCGCCTCTCTCCTGTTATATATCAAGTCATCAGGGCTTTCCTCTTTGGTTTTTTGAAGTAACTGATTAAAAGAAGTGATCAAGGATCTGACTTCCACACTACTCTTTTTCTCTTTTCCGTATTCAAGGGGGGTGCCGTCCAGCAGGGCCTGCTCAACCTGTGTGGCTATATCGATCAGGGGTTTAACAGACTTCAGGTAGAGTATAATAAGGCTAAAGCAGGTCAAAAAGATGATCATTCCCATCAAGACAAGGGCTCTTTTCTGGTATTGCATGACCCTGTTTCTCATGTCATTTACGACGATTCTGTCAAACTGCAGGAATTGCTTATTCATTTGACGAAGCTGGCTCATGATCGTCAGAATCAAATCTTCGTTCGTGGGATTCTCCGCCAGATTTCTCAAGTTGATCACCACCCGTCCCAGGTCCAGATCCTGCAAAAAAGAGAGCTTGTATTGGCCCGGAATCAAACGGCTGTCGAGCATGGCTACATACCTGCTTTGAAGCTGCTCAAACTC
>JANMTN010000052.1:0-3926 GCA_031390685.1 Desulfobulbaceae bacterium | reverse complement strand
TGATTCCATGATGCAGATTGGCGCCCCTACCCTCTATCTTTCGAGTTTGGCCCTTCTGGGTGGGCTTGCTCTTCTCTTTGGACGCCGCCTTGTAAACGTTCAAGTCCGTTATATCTCACTGAACAACGATTATTTCCCGCTGGTGCTGATCTTTGCCATCGGATTGACCGGCATCCTGATGCGTTATTTCCTGCGCACGAATATTGACATTATTAATATCAAGAATCTGGCAATGGGACTGGTGACTTTCTCGCCGGTGATTGGTGCCAAGATCGGGGCCATTTTTTATATCCACCTTTTTCTGGTCTGTGCCTTGCTTGCCTATTTCCCTTTCAGTAAATTGATGCATATGGGTGGCGTGTTCATGAGTCCCACCAGGAATATGGCCAATGACAGCCGGGCGAAACGGCACATCAATCCCTGGAATGATCCGACGATTAAACCCCATTCCTATGCCGGATACGAGGATGAGTTCAGGGAGTTTATGGTGGAAGCGGGTATCCCGGTTGAGAAAGAGTTGTCAGTCGCCAAGGATGAAGCGTGAAATTGCCTACACCCAAAACTAGCTTATAAGGATACATGACGATGGCCGTTCCAAAATTAGAACAATTATCGAAAAGCGTAGTGCAGGGGCCGTCCTTGGCAACAGGAGCTGTGCCCACCAAGGACTGGATGGATGTCCCTGCGATCTTCAAACCGGGTAATTATGCCTATCCGGCTAAACAGGAAAAGGTCGCATACTTGGACAGCCAGCAAGGGCTGCACTTTCCCAATGCCCGCGAGTGGTCTCCAGAGGATGATGACTGGAAGCTTCCGGAAGGCTGGAAGGATATTATTCTCAAAGGACTGAAAGAGCGTCTGGATAAATTCCGCTCCTTGAAGATCTTTATGGATTGCTGTGTCCGCTGCGGGGCGTGTGCTGACAAGTGTCACTTTTTCCTCGGCACCGGAGATCCCAAAAACATGCCGGTCTTGCGGGCCGAGTTGCTCAGGTCGGTTTACCGCAATGATTTCACCATCGGTGGCAAGATATTGGGGGAAATGGCTGGCGCGCGGGAGATGACGGTTGGCGTGCTCAAGGAGTGGTTCATGTACTCCTACCAGTGCACCGAATGTCGCAGATGCTCAGTCTTCTGTCCTTACGGCATTGATACCGCTGAGGTCACCATGATGCTCCGCGAGTTGCTGCATCTGGTGGGGGTAGGCATAAACTGGATCCTGGAGCCGGCCTCAAACTCCAACCGTACCGGGAATCATATGGGGCTGCAGCCCCATACCTTCAAGGACAATGTTGATTTCCTGGCTGATGATATCGAGAGTCTTACCGGGGTAAAGATCAATCACTCCTTTAACCGCAAGGGGGCGGAGGTCCTCTTTATCACCCCTTCCGCGGATGTCTTTGCTGAACCGGGTCTTTATACGGCCATGGGCTATCTGCTTCTCTTTGAGCATATTGGCCTCGACTATACCTGGTCAACCTATGCCTCTGAGGGTGGAAATTTTGGCCTTTTCACCAACAACGAGTTGATGAAGAAGCTCAATGGTAAGATGTACGCCGAGGCTAAGCGGCTGGGCGTAAAATATATCATCGGCGGTGAATGCGGCCATATGTGGCGCGTTGTTCATCAGTATATGGATACCATGAATGGGCCTGCTGATTTTATGGAGGTGCCGAAATCGTCCATTACCGGGACAACATTTAACAACGCCGCCTCCACCAAGATGGTGCATATCAGTGAATTTACAGCTGATTTGATCAAAAATGGCAAGTTGAAGCTTGACAAGAGCCGTAATGCTCATGTCAAGGCCACTTACCACGATTCCTGCAATCCGGCGCGGGCCATGGGTCTTATGGATGAACCCCGCTATATCCTCGATCATGTCCTCGATAACTGGGTCGAGATGCCGGAGAATACCATTCGGGAACAGACCTTCTGTTGTGGATCGGGAACGGGGCTGAACACTGATGAGATCATGGAGCTCAGGATGCGGGCCGGACTGCCACGGGCCAATGCCGTGAAACATGTGATCGACCAACATGACGTCAACATGCTGTCCTGTGTGTGTGCCATTGATCGTGCCACCCTGACCTCGCTCATGGATTACTGGAACCCGGGGTGTAATGTGTGCGGGGTCTCGGAACTTGTCGGGAATGCCCTGGTAATGGATGGTGAAAATCGACAAGAACTTGACGACGGTCTCAGGACCTTAGTCTAAACCGGACCAGAACGGAGGAAATAGTATAATGTATAATAAAGGAACAATCATACCAGGGCTGATTATTTTCGTCCTCATTGTGACCTTCCCCATCTGGTTTAATGGTTTAAAGGCGGGTACCCTGCCAAAACCTGAGTTACCACCGGGTGGAGAAAAAAATTGTGTCATGCCTGTAGAGTACATGCGGGCCAGTCATATGCAACTTTTGAACGAGTGGCGGGATAATGTCCTGCGCGACGAAAATCGGACGGTTGTCACGGTTGATGGCAAAGACTATCGCAAGGGTCTGCAGATGGCGTGTATGCAGTGTCATAGCAATAAAGAGAAATTCTGTGATAATTGCCATACCTATGCAGCTGTAAAACCATATTGTTGGGATTGTCATCTGACTCCCAAGGAAGCAGCATCGAAGGAGGAGACCCACTAATGGATAAGCAAAGAAGAAAGTTCCTCAAGATCGCTGGCGCAACGGCGCTTGCAGGGATTGGGGCTCCGGCTCTTGTCAGGCTGACCTCTTCAACCGCCCTTGCCTCCGAGCATGGGGTAGCTGAAAGTCATGCCGCAGCAACTGCTGCGGGCACACATGTCGAGGCGGCTCCGCAAGGAGTGCGATTGGGCATGGTTATCGATATGCGCAAATTTTCAGAACAGCCGGAGCTGCTCGATGGTGCCATCGCTGCCTGTAACGACGTCCATAACGTTCCGCAGTTTGACAACCGGAAGAGTGAGATAAAATGGATCTGGAAGGCTCCTTTTGCCAATGTCTTTCCTTATGAGTCTTCTTACCATTTAGCAAAAAAAATCGAGCAAACCGATTTTGCCGTCCTCTGTAACCATTGTGATGAGCCGCCCTGCGTGCGTGCCTGTCCGACTCAGGCCACCTTCAAGGTGAAACAGAATGGCATTGTGGCCATGGATTACCACCGCTGCATCGGCTGTCGTTTTTGTATGGCAGCCTGTCCGTACGGGGCGAGAAGTTTCAATTGGGAAGATCCACGGCCCTATATTAAAAAATATAACAAGGATTTTCCGAGCCGTATGCGGGGAGTTGTCGAGAAATGCAATTTCTGCGGCGAGCGTCTGGCCCTGGGGCAGGAACCTGCCTGTGTAGAGGCCTGCAAGGGAACGGGAGCCATGGTTTTTGGTGATCTGAATGATGCGCAGTCAGAGATCAGGCAGGTTCTTGATAAAGAGTTTACTATCCAGCGGAATCCTGCACTGGGTACGAAACCTTCAGTTTTTTACATAGTGTGAGGAAGTCATGATTGAAAAAACACTCAAAGGCAAACCAGCCTATTGGATCTGGCTTGCATTTTTAGGAATGTTCATGGCTGTAGGTGTTGCCTGTTATGCGCGGCAATATCTCTTTGGCCTTGGATTGACGGGTATGAGCCGTGATGTCTCATGGGGACTTTATATCTCCCAGTTTACCTTTCTCGTTGGTGTCGCCGCCGGAGGGGTGATGCTGGTTCTTCCCTATTATGTTCATAATTATAAGGAATTCGGCAAGATCACGATTCTTGGTGAGTTTTTGGCTATCGCTGCTATCGTCATGTGTCTGCTCTTTATCATGGCCGATCTTGGACAGCCGCTCCGGGCCTTGAATGTGGTGCTCCATCCGACACCGAGTTCCATGCTCTTTTATGACATGATTGTTCTGAATGGCTATCTGTTTCTCAATATCCTCTGCGGCTGGGTGATCCTCACCG
>JANMTN010000029.1:0-6828 GCA_031390685.1 Desulfobulbaceae bacterium | reverse complement strand
TGGCCTGATGATTTACGCCAAATCCTTCCCGGGATGGGATAATTTCGCAGCTTTCTTATCCCATATGAAATTTATTAAGAATCATCATCATAAAATCAAGAAGATTGCGGCCGTAACAGACAGCAAATTTCTTTCGATCATGCCGCAGGTTGCCAATCATTTTATACAGGTCGAAGTAAGACATTTTGACTTCGATGACGAGGAGACAGCACTCAATTGGCTTAAGGCCGAGAAATGAGGTTGAATTTCTATCTTTCAAGATCAATACAGAAGCGGAAATTCTGTCCACCAATAAGGGCTGATAGAACAGACAAAAATTCACTTATTGTTAATCTAAGGATGAAACAGGGAGAAATACAATGAAGCAGAACATGGGTACCATAGACAGAGTCATAAGGGCATCATTGGCCCTCGTCGTAGTGATCCTCTATTTTACAGGCAACCTATCGGGCCTTGCTGCAATCGTATTGGGCATTTTCGCCATTGTATTCCTGTTGACAGGCATATTTGGTTTTTGTCCTCTTTACACCGCCTTGGGTATAAACACGATTAAGAACAAATAGGAAATCGTCTAACCAGCGTTGAAGCTGCACTGGAGAACTATAGTGGACCCCAGATTTAAGACAGTAGATTAAAAGGTGCGCAATCATACGGAACGAGAAACAATGAGCGAAGCGAAGAAGAGGAAGTTCCACACTCCCGAGTTCAAGGCGAAGGTAGGTCTGGAGGCATTGCTGATATATTTTCCATTGATGTCTTCTCTTGCCCTGTGCGCATGATACCGGAACACCTTGTGCCACCTGACCTATGAGTGTGAAGCCGGGATTCTGGCAAAGTTCTGCTTATTTTCTTTTGAATTTCCATATTCTGTCGTAGAATTAGAATATGGAAATATGTGGAGGCCTTTTTGTGAGCGGGTTGGTGCGTAAATATTCCGGTAAACGTATACCACCTAAATCCTGCAATCACTTGGCATTCTCCTGTCAATACAGCCGCATAGGCTTCGTTGGCTTCACCATTTTCATGCTCAGCGTAGCCCTGCTACGCCTGTGCTGAAAATGGCTTGCCGCCTTGCCTCTGCACCTGTCTTGCCAGGCTCGATGCTCAACTGATTGCAGGATTTAGGTACCATTAAAACTCGATATATCGGGGATAGGCAATGCCGCAATGCTTTGGTCGACAGCAAATCAAGAGCATCAAATTGCCGGATAAGGCATTCCTGGCGCCCTGTAATCGCCATTACAGCTGTGGCGATTGTCTTCAGCTCGGGATTTGTACAGGCACAGTCAAATAATTTGGGCGTGTACGCCGACTTCTCCGCGTTTGACAGGAGTTAATCACCTCTGTAAACAGGACGAAAGGCGCAATGTATAATCCACAATACTATGAATGTTAAGTGTCGGATCAGAAATGGCCGATCATTCTGCAAAAAGAACAATCAACCGGAGATTTATCTATGAGCAAATATAGCAGCGGTGGGGCCGGATTTGGCCTGGGTGTAGTCATTGCGGTAGCCCTTTCTTGGGGTGCAAACCATTCAATCCTGTGGGCAATTATCCACGGATTTCTAAGTTGGTTTTATGTCATCTACTACATCATTTTTAAGTAGACATGAGTAGGCCAGGGGAGCAGGCCACGGTTTCTTGTTATTCTGGTTTGAAATTGCATTCAGGCCGGGCACTACCTCCTTTTTATGAAACAGGTACATTGGTGAGAGAACTGTTATGAAAACGAAATTGGCATTTATTCTCTTCATAAGTTTCCTGTCCTGTACTGCAAATGTTGCAGCTGATACAATTATATTGGCTGGTGGCTGTTTCTGGTGTATGGAGTCGGATTTTGAAAAACTTGATGGCGTAACCGATGTGGTTTCAGGGTTTACCGGCGGAACTTTAAAAAATCCGACCTACAACGGCAACCATGAAGGTCACCTGGAAGCCGTTGAAATAAACTATGATCCTGCCAAGGTCAGTTATAAAGAGCTGTTGGAGTACTACTGGGTTCACATCGATCCCTTTGACGCACAAGGACAATTTTGTGATAAAGGCTCAAGTTATTTAAGTGCTATTTTCGTGGCGAACGAAATAGAAAGAAAACTTGCTGAACAATCTAAAAGGAAGGTTGAAGAGCAATTTCCCAACGAAAAAGTTGTTACGCCAATATTAAAGGCATCAATCTTTTATCCCCTTAAAGATAATGAAAGTTATCATCAGGATTTCTATAAGAAAAGCCCAATTCGTTACAAGGCATATCGCTGGAATTGTGGTCGTGATAAAAGAGTGAAAGAAATTTGGGGTGATAAAACAACGCATTGAAAGGGAGTATGATCGGGAACGAATAATTATCTACACTGTCCACCCGTAACTTGGGGGCCACTTATGATTTTGTTTAGCTGGGATATGGTAATAACTTACTTATCAAGGCAAATTGACCGGATAATCAAAGGTCGAGCAGGAGACAAAAGCCGAGTCCTGATGGGACCCACTGGATTGAAAAAATAAAAAGAGGGTGATATGTCAAAGGTAACAAAAGAAAAGTTGATCGAATTGCTGAACAAGGATTTGGGGCTGGAGTATACAGCGTGCGTCCAGTACACTCAACATCAGGGGGTATTGAAAGGTGCCATGTACCAGTCTATGCAAAAGGAGCTTATCATTCACGCCCAGGAAGAACTGGCCCATGCGACGATCTTGGCGAGCCAGATCGACTATCTGGGCGGGACGCCAACCGTTATTATGCCTCTTCCCAAGATATCGGCGAACAATGAGGAAATGCTCACCCAGGACCTGGCAGGCGAGAACGATGCCATTGCCCGCTACATTGTTCGCGTGAAGCAAGCAGAGGCGTTGGACCTCTATCACCTTGCCCAGCAGTTAAGGACCATCCTTGCCGTAGAGCAGGAGCACGCGATGGACCTGGAACAGGCCCTCGGCAAGTAGGTAGGATCTGTCTCTTGAGGCAGAGGACCGCCCTGCCGCGCGAAGGAGCACGAAGAATCATTGGCCAACGAACGGGTTGAGGATCAGAGGAGGGTCAGAGAGGGGTCAGAGGGTCAGGTCTTGAAGGGTCAGGGGTCGAAGGGTCAGGGGTCAGGTCTTGAGGGTCAGGGGTCAGGTCTTGAAAAATAACATTTTATCATTTATCCTGTTTTCATTATGACACGGCCATTACGTCTAGAATTTCCCGGCGCCATCTACCACCTCACGAACAGGGGCAATGCCCGGCAGGATATCTTTGCCGATAATGACGACCGTGAGCGATTTCTGACCATTCTTGCCGACAGCGTCATGCGCTTCAACTGGATCTGCCACGCTTACTGCCTCATGGAGAACCATTACCATCTCCTGATGGAAACCCCTGACCCCAATCTATCCCGAGGCATGAGGCAGTTGAACGGGATGTACACCCAGGCCTTCAATCGCAGGCATAGCCGCGTCGGCCATGTTTTTCAGGGACGCTATAAATCGATTCTGGTTGAAAAGGACGCTCATCTTCTGGAATTGTGTCGCTACATTGTCTTCAATCCCGTGGCAGCAGGCATGGTCAAGTCGCCGGAACAATGGCCCTGGAGCAGTTACAGGCAAACCGTATCCGGTGTACGGTGCGTGGAATTCCTGACCAGTGACTGGATCCTGGGCCAGTTTTCGGGCAATAACGTCCGAGCAAGGCAAGCTTACGCGCAATTTGTGGAAGAAGGAGCGAATGCCCAGCTCCCATGGCAAAGATTGCATGGACAGATCTTTTTCGGTAGTCTAGCCTTTGTCTCTACCTTCACGAATTTGATCGAAGATAACAAGACCAATCTGGAAATCCCGAAGCGGCAACGTTATCCATCCCGCCCGCAGTTGGCCGTATTGCTGTCGGGGTTTGACAGCAGGGCAGAAAGAAATGCCAGGATTGTTCAGGCACACACCCATGGATACACGCTGAAGGAGATTGCAGACAGTCTGAAAATACACTATACAACAGTGAGTAAGATTGTGAATAAATACGGCAAAAAAGCTGATAATTCAAGACCTGACCCCATGCTCTTATAAGGAACAATCATGGTAACAGCAAAAAACAACACGACAAACTGGACAAAATCGAGCTGGAAGAATTTTATTGCCCTGCAGCAGCCAAAATGGCCGGATATGGATGTGCATGACAAGGTCCTTGCCAATCTTACCCGTCTGCCTCCTTTGGTCTTTGCCGGTGAGATTCGTGACTTGAAGGCGATGCTGGCCAAGGCCGTGGTCGGAGATGCCTTTCTCCTCCAGGGCGGTGATTGTTCTGAGGACTTTTCTCAGGTTACGGCCCCCAAGATCAGGGAGACCCTGAAGGTGCTCCTGCAGATGGCTGTTATCCTGACCTATGCCGGCGGTAAACCGGTCATCAAGCTTGGGCGTATAGCCGGCCAGTTTGCCAAGCCGCGTTCGGCCGATACGGAGATGGTCAATGGGGTTGAACTTTCCTCCTATCGGGGGGATATGGTCAACAGTCCGGAACCGGTTGTCGCTGCCCGTATTCCTGACCCCAACCGGATGCTGCAGGGATACAATATGGCCGCCGCCACCTTGAATCTGCTGCGGGCCTATACCCGCGGTGGGTTTGCCGCCCTGCACCGTGTTCATGCCTGGAATCAGGAATTTGTGGTGCAGTCGCCCATGGGCCGCTCTTATGAACGTCTGGCCAAGCATATCAGTCAGGCCATCCAGTTCATGGAGACGATTGGTATTCCTACTGATAGCCCTCAGATTAAGGAGGCCAACTTTTTTACCTCGCATGAGGCCCTGCTCCTTGGCTATGAAGAGGCCCTCACCCGTGAGGACTCAACAAGCGGTGGATGGTATGACTGCTCTGCCCATATGCTGTGGATCGGGGAGCGAACCCGTCAGCTGGATAGCGCCCATGTGGAGTTTTTGCGTGGGGTCTTGAATCCGATCGGAGTCAAGATCGGGCCTGATTATGATCTGGAGAATGTAAAGCGGTTGATCGAGATCCTGAACCCTGAGAATGAGGCGGGCCGGCTTACCCTGATTACCCGTCTGGGGATGAAGAAGATTGAAAAAGTCCTGCCGCCGCTGCTCCGTGAGGTGAAAAAAGAGGGGTATAATATCGTGTGGAGCTGTGACCCCATGCATGCCAACACCTATACCGCCGAGTCAGGCCACAAGACCAGGAATTTCAATGATATCCTTTCGGAGATCACCTGCTTTTTTGAGACCCACTGGGCCGAGGGCACCATCCCCGGCGGCATCCATCTGGAGATGACCGGTGACAATGTGACCGAGTGTACGGGCGGCGCCCGCAACATCATTGACGCAGAACTGGCCAACAACTACCTCACCACCTGTGATCCCCGCCTGAATGCGGAGCAGAGCCTGGAGGTTGCCTTTCAGATTGCCGAGATGATCAGAAGCTGAGCAAAAAAAACTTCTCTAATAAAGTTGGGGGTATTGTTCTTAATTGCCAAATTTAAGTATGGTGTCCCGGAACTTGCCTGTCCCGGAACTTGCCGGAATTTGCCTCAGAATTGGGAATGAGTTTGGAGCATTATCGTAAAAACCTGGTATGGGTAACTGGTTATCAATAATACAATTAATAATGAGAGAGAATTATGAATAAAATAGAAGAAATTGCAGAACAGGCTCTACAGGTTATTATTGAAGACATTACCGATCATGTATTCGGAGTGATTCAGGAAGATTATGAATTGATGCAGCAATACATTCAGCAGGTCAAAGAAAACGATAGGGACACGGTCAATAAGGCCATTGGTAAGTATATAAAAAAACGCTTGAATTTGACCAATTTAGGCCGGGAAGATGATTCGGAGAGCAGCCTGATCAAATCCTACGAAAAACACGGTCTTCCTGAGTAATCTCTCTTCTTGCCATATCATTTCTACGAAAAGGACCCTGCGGGGTCCTTTTTTTTGTGTCACTCAGTTTGCTCTCTTTTTTATAAATTCTGGGGGGACATCATCCCTGATTGTCAAAAAAACCTTATCTAAAGCCATCTGGATCAAGTAGCCTGAGAGGCAGGAAGAAAGGAGCTTACAGCATATTCCCGATCTGCCGTGGCGCGCCCTTGATGCGTTCAAGTTGATCGGCAAGGTCGCCCATCTCCTGCTGCCAGTATTCACGGGTACCAAAATTAGGGGCCACCCGCGATACCCCGTCCTCGCTGACCTGGTGGGCGCACCAGGCAATATAATGGATATAGCGCATAGCCCGCAGGGGTTCGATCAGACGCAGGTTCTTCCGGTCAAAATCCATAAAGGTCTCATAGCCCTCAAGAAACAGATCGATCTCCAGCAGTGAATCCTGCATCAAGCCGGGAAGCAGCATCCAGAAATCCTGGACTGGCGGCCCCACCGCCATGTCATCAAAGT
This sequence comes from Desulfobulbaceae bacterium, assembly GCA_031390685.1. Classification (GTDB taxonomy): domain Bacteria; phylum Desulfobacterota; class Desulfobulbia; order Desulfobulbales; family Desulfocapsaceae; genus UBA2270. The sequence goes on along the minus strand of JANMTN010000029.1, from coordinate 452 downwards.
CGATGATATAAAAGGACTTACCGGGAAGATAAATGAGATTGGAAAAATGGCAATCGCCATGGATGCGGATCATCCGGGTCTGGTCAAACAGGGGGGTGATCTCCCTGATCAGGGCATCGGTCAGTTTTTTAAACTCCTGGCGCAGGTCGGCCGGAATCAGGTTGCCGGCGAGCAGGGTATCAACCTGGGTTCGGGTGGAGCCGCCGGGCGCCATGGTGATCCGGTCCTGGGGCAGGTGCGTGGCCCCAACGGCATGGACGCGGCCAATGAGGCGTCCAAGCTCCAGCCATTGATCCTCTGAGTACTCATCATAACTGCGGCCACCGCACTTGGGGAAGCAGGCAAACATAATCTGGCCATATTGACCGACAGTCCCGCCATCCGCCATCTGCAGGGGGGCGATAACCGGGATCTCCCGGGCCTGAAGTTCCAGGAGAAAGGTATGCTCATCA
>JANMTN010000024.1:0-1851 GCA_031390685.1 Desulfobulbaceae bacterium | reverse complement strand
TTCGCGTACTAAAAGTGGGAGCATTCCCGGCAAATTGATTGTACATGCGGACTCGGCTTGGCCAAGCGATTTTAGAGAATCACGTAACCTACCTTGAAACCTACCGATTCCTTCTGTAAATGCCCCAGCAAAGGCTTGTTTGCTTTTCGATCCTAAATTCACTCGGTTAAGAAAGTCGTAAGCAAAAAAGTCTCTCAAGGGGTGCGATATATATGTGGAGTTATGATCAAAAGTGGTGTTTAAGGGGGCCATGAAAAAATAAATGACGTATCCTGTTGGAATCAGTTCGCCAAAACTAAATCCCAACAAAAAAGGATACGTCATGAATAAGAATAAAGTCATTGCCCTTAAAAAGCCAGGAGAGATTTCTGGTGATCCGTTGACAGAGTTGCTGCGTACTGGCGCCCAGCGATTGATAGCAGATGCTGTTGAGGCTGAGTTACAAGTGCTTCTTGGTCAGTATACTACACTCAGAAACGGGCTCGGACACCAACAGGTCGTGCGCAATGGATATTTACCCGAACGTGAGATTCAAACGGGAATCGGGCCGGTTAAAATCAGGGTTCCAAAGATTCGGGACAAAAGCCGTCAAGGAATCAAATTCAACTCGACATTATTGCCGCCCTACCTGAGAAAAACCAGAAGCGTTGAGGATATGTTGCCCTGGCTCTACCTCAAAGGGATATCCACAGGAGATTTTCAGGAGGCATTACAGGCTCTTCTTGGAAGTGAGGCAAAGGGCTTGTCAGCATCGACAATCAGTCGCTGCAAGAAAATATGGGAGGAAGAGCACGAAACCTGGAACCGGAGAAGCCTTGAGAATAAGCGGTATGTTTATATCTGGGCTGACGGTGTTTACTTCAATATCAGAAGCGATAATGCCAAGCAGTGCATCCTCGTCATTATCGGTGTCACTGAACAGGGCCGGAAAGAATTTATTACCATTGAGGACGGTTATCGGGAATCTGAACAGAGCTGGTCAGAGCTGCTGCTACGAATAAAAGCACAAGGCCTCAGGCATCCGCCTGAACTGGCAGTTGGTGATGGTGCTCTGGGCTTTTGGAAAGCATTGCGGAAAATATTTCCGAAGACGGTACATCAACGTTGCTGGGTTCATAAAACCGCCAATGTACTCAATAAGCTCCCGAAGGCGGTCCAGCCCAAGGTCAAGCAGGCGTTACATGAAATCTGGATGGCACCGACCAAGAAAGATGCCTACAAGGCCTTTGATATTGCTCTCTCAACGTATTCGGCAAAATATCCAAAGGCCATGGAATGTCTGGAAAAAGATAAAGATGAAATGCTGGCTTTTTATAATTTTCCCGCCATACATTGGCAGCATATACGGACTTCGAATCCAATTGAATCAACATTTGCCACGGTACGTTTGAGAACGGCAAAAACAAGAGGATGTGTTGCCCGGCATACGATCTTGTCAATGGTCTACAAGCTCGGCCAGAGTGCCCAGAAAAAATGGCGCAGGTTAAGGGGATTCAAATTACTGGCTGAGGTAATAAGAGGAGTGCAGTTCAAGGATGGAGAAAGGATTGACTCTTTAAAGGAAGGCGAAATCAAAAGGGCTGTCGTTTGAGCATGATTCTCTCAAACACCAGACTTGACCATAACTCCATCATCCAGAGATACACGTTAAATTATATGCCTCCTTCTCGTACTTTTTATAATAGAAATCAGTCAGCATCGATTGTTCAAGTTTAGTCATTATTGCACCTTCTTTCTGCTTTTTAGAGATAAGGAGCTATACTCGCAATGATTTTTTATCTTGACTTAGAGGACCACTTTAATCTGATTGAGAATGCTTGAGTTGTGCAATAATCTTTTTCACGTCGCCTG
>JANMTN010000008.1:0-8236 GCA_031390685.1 Desulfobulbaceae bacterium | reverse complement strand
CCCCATACCGGCCTTGTGTCCCTGGCTGTAAACGAGCAGCCGATTGATTTCCCCAATCTGGATCGTAACAGCCGACTCTGGCTGCAGACCTCAAGGACGCAGACGGAAAAAATTGAAAACAGCCTGAGTCTGCAAACCTTTCGGCTTCTTGATGATACGATTCCCGCCCAGATAGTAACATTACTCAAGCTGGATATTGCCGGGACTGCCCGGGAAATGGTGTTAGGGCCGGTCTTTGCTCCTGGACAGACCATTCCTCTTGCCCTGACCAGCGATCTTCCGGCACGTCTTGAACAAGATGGGCGGATTCGGGTCCAGGTCCGGCCCGGACAATGGACGATCAAACTCATCACCAGACAGATTGGCCCGCTTACAACATATCGCTGGACTCGGCCTGATGACCCGTTCTGGCCCACGGAAGAGATCCTGTCCTTCCAGGCGCATCCTGATCTGCGCTCCGTTGAGATCACCGGGGTCGCTGCCCTTGATCCCATGCAGACCTCCATGCCCGAAGAATGGCGGAGCTTTCCCGCTTACCGGCTGCCTGCCGGTGAGACCATGCAGCTCAAGGAGACCAGACGCGGCGCGGCCCAGCCTTCTCCTGATCAATTGAGCCTGCAGCGTGAGCTCTGGCTGCGCTTTGACGGCTCCGGCTACACGATCCAGGACCAAATCAGCGGCCAGAAAAATAATGGCTGGCGGCTGGAGATGGCCCCTCCCCTTGAGCTTGGCCGGGTTGTAGTCAATAACAGGGAGCAGTTTATCACCAAAAAAGCGGGCAGCGCCAAGACCGGTGTTGAAGTACGGGAAGGACAGCTCCAACTGACGGCCGAGAGCAGCTATTCGCGCCGAATCACCACCATCTCCACCCTGCCGGCAACCGGCTGGGACCATGATTTTCAAAAAGTAAATGCCACTCTGCACCTGCCGCCGGGATGGAAGTTATTGAATGCCACCGGTATCGATTCCATTGCCAACACCTGGATTGCCCGCTGGAGTCTGCTCGATTTTTTCCTGGTCATCATCTTTACCCTGGCCGTGGCCAGACTCTATGCCCGGCCGCCCTTGACCATCATCGCCTTTCTCTCCTATACGCTCAGCTATCACGAATCAGGGGCGCCGCGATGGGTATGGCTGGCAATCCTCGTGGGTGTGGCGCTCTTGCATTACCTGCCGGCGGGGAAATTCAGGCAGATCATCAAGGGGTATCAGGCGCTCACCATCCTGATGCTGATCATCATTGTCATCCCCTTTACCATCAATCAGCTACGGGTGGGAATCTACCCGCAACTGGAAAAACCCTGGCAGTCGATGAGCGCTTTCACTGAACGAAGGCAAGAACCACAGGCGGTGGTCACGGCTCCGGCGGAGAATGTCCTGGTCCGAAACGCTGCAGTCATGGACTCAGCAGCAGACAAAATGTCGCAACTTGCCGAGATCGCCGCGGGCAGCATGGCACCGGCACCCAAGTTAAAGGGCAGTCCGACCGCAGCCAGTTCTTCCTATCAGAGCCAGGTCCCGCAGTATGATCCGAAGATGATTCAGCAGACCGGACCGGGGCTACCGGCCTGGCAATGGAACCAGGTTGCCATGAGCTGGTCAGGGCCAGTGCAGCGCGATCAGCAGATAAGTTTTACCCTTATCGGGCCGAAGACCAGCCTGGTACTGGCCTTTACTCGTGTTTTATTGATGGTACTGCTGGCTCTCGGAATGTTGAATATCACCTATCGGCGCGGCAAAGGATGGGCATTGCCAGCCTGGAAGAGCTCTTTTCTTCTTCCCCTCCTGTTTTTATTATCAGGATTCCTCGCTGGCCCTGTCCCCTGCAAGGCAGACGAGATTCCCTCTCCCGAAATGTTTGAACAGCTCCGCGCCCGACTCCTGGAAAAAGCGGACTGTTTTCCAGACTGTGCCGATGTCACCGACATGACCGTTACCTTGAGCCCGGAAACCCTCGGCGTAACCATGCATGTGGACAGCCAGATAAATGGGGCCATTCCCCTGCCTGGCAATGGTGATCACTGGCTGCCGCAACAGGTAACTATTGATAACAAACCCGCGCCCGGCCTCTTGAGAAGCGAGAAGCAACTCTGGATCCTGGTGCCTGCCGGCCGCCATCAAATCCAGATGCAAGGAAAAATTCCTCAGCAGAATACCCTCCAGCTCCCGCTGCCCCTCCACCCTCATCATATCGTCACCGATGCCCAGGGCTGGGTTGTGGAGGGAATCAATAAGGGGGTCGCCGACAATCAACTCCAGTTCAAACGGATAGTTGACAAGAAGGACAGTGCGACCCAGGTCCTGGAGACCGGAATTCTGCCGCCCTTTGTCCTTATCGAGCGCACCCTGCTGCTCGGTCTGACCTGGAAGGTTGAAACCAGGATCAGCCGGACAACTCCGAAAGGATCGGCAATCATCCTCAATATCCCGCTGTTACCGGGAGAATCAATTGTCACCGAAGGTATCCGGGTACAAGACAGCCAGGCCAATGTCAACCTGGATGCCGAGAGCAGTGAACTGCGCTGGGAATCTGTCCTGGAGAAAAGCGACCAGCTCATACTCAAACATGCTGACACCGATCAATGGACAGAGATCTGGCGGGTTGATGTCAGCCCGATCTATCACATGGAAACGGCAGGGATTCCGGTTATCCTCCACAACCAAGGCTCTCGCTGGTATCCAACCTGGCATCCATGGCCCGGCGACGAGGTGAAACTGTTGATCTCACGCCCCGAGGGCATCGGCGGCCAGACCCTCACCATTGACAAGAGTATGCTGCAAGTACGTCCAGGCGGACGGGCTGCCGAGAGCAAACTGAACCTGTCAATCCGCAGCAGCCAGGGAGGCCAGCACACCATCACCCTGCCTGCGGCCGCGCAACTACAGCAGGTCACCATTAACGGCGCGGTACAGCAGGTCCGGCAGGATGGAGCAAAGATCTCTCTGCCGATAACACCAGGAAAACAGGAAATTTCTCTTGAATGGCGTGAACCTTCCGGCATCGGTATTTTCTATTCCACACCCCATATTGATCTGGGCACAGGCAGCGTCAATGCCGCCATCGATCTGACCCTGCCGCCAAACAGGTGGCCACTTTTCCTGGGCGGGCCACTCTTGGGGCCAGCTATTCTGTACTGGTCAGTGCTACTGGTGGTGGCGCTGGTTGCCTTGGCATTAAGCAGAACCAACCTGACACCCCTGCGTTTTTATCAGCTTTTCCTGCTTGGCATCGGTATGAGCATGAGCAACCTGTTCGGTTGTCTGCTGGTAGTGAGCTGGCTCATCGCCTTGCATTTCCGGGAAACAATGAAAGCGGATAGGGAAAGGAACTCCTTTAATCTGATTCAGACCGGCCTCGGGGCGCTGACCGTACTGGCCCTGATGGCCCTTGTCTGGGCAATCAGCCGAGGACTGCTGGGACACCCCGACATGAATATCATCGGCAACGGCTCAGACGGCACGATACTGCGCTGGTATCAGGATGTCAGCGGCCAATATCTGCCGCAGGCCTGGCTCATCTCAATTCCCATGTTCGCCTACCGACTGGCGATGCTGGCCTGGGCCCTGTGGATCTCCTTTACCCTGCTCGGATTGCTGAAATGGGGCTGGAAAATCGTAAGCGAGCCGATGCTCTGGGACAGTACCCCGAAGAAGAAAGCTGAAGACAAAAAAGAGAAAATTACCAGTTAAGGGCGCCTCTTCATCCGCATTGTGCAGGAGAAAAGCGGGATATTCACAGTTTCCCAAAGAAAGAGCTGCTGAGGCCTGATGGCATAGGCTTCTCAAACATGCTCAGATTCGATCCGGCTGGAAGGTACTCCGCTGTTCCGGCGGCGGCGCACCCATTTATACCCTTCATGGCTCAAAAAAAGGAGCACGGGAAAAGGCAGCAAGATCCAGAGGTCGGCCAGCGGCACATGGGCGGTGTTGAACACCCTCTGCACCGGGGCCACGTTGAGAAGGATCCAGATCCAGAGCACTTCGACCGCCATGGCTGCCATCATCAGGCGGTTGGAAAAAATTCCGAGGCTGAAGGCGGAGAATTCCCAGCTCCGCATGGTCAGGCCATTGAGCATCTGGCAGGTGACCGCGCCCAGCAGGGTCATGGTCATGGCCTGCCGGTGCAGCAACGGATCGGCCAGAGTGACGGTGCCGTATTGCCAGCCGTGCAGCAGAAGGAAGGAGAGGAAGGCGGTCATGGCAGCGGCGGCCTCAATAATCCCCAGGAAGAAATAGCCCCGCTTGAACACCTCCCAGTCAAGGATCTTCTCATTTCTCCCCACCGGCGGCCGGTTCATGATGTTCTTTTCCGGTCGTTCGCTGCCGAGCGCCACGCCTGGGAGGATGTCTGTGCCCAGGTCGATGAAGAGGATCTGGATCACCGAGAGCGGCAGGGGGATTTTCAGGAAGAACTGCAGGATATAGGGCACAATCTCCGGCACGTTGGAGGCGAGAACATAGGTGACGAACTTTTTGACATTGAAATAGACGGTCCGGCCTTCCTCGATGGCAATGACGATGGAGGCAAAGTTGTCATCGAGCAGCACCATGTCCGCCGCTTCTTTGGCCACCTCGGTGCCGGAGAGGCCCATGGCTATGCCGATGTCCGCCTTTTTGAGGGCGGGCGCATCGTTGACCCCGTCGCCGGTCATGGCCACCACCTCGCCTGCGTTCTGGAGGGCCGTGGCGATTCGCAGCTTCTGGCTGCTGGCCATGCGGGCAAAGAGGACGGTTTCCCTGGCCAGGATTTCCTCCAGTTGGTCGTCCCCCATGCCTTCCAGCTCGGGGCCGGTGATAACCCGGTCGAAAACCATGCCGATCTGGTTGGCAATGGCGGCGGCGGTGCGGGGATTGTCGCCGGTGATCATCATGGTCCGGATGCCCGCGCTCCTGCAGGTCGCCACTGCCTCGGACACGCCGTGGCGCGGCAGGTCCATGATGGCGACCAATCCCAGCAGAGTCAATCCCTCCTCATCCTCCTTGTCGTTGCGGGCGATCATCAGGACGCGAAAGGCCTGGTCTTCGAAATCGTTTGCCCGGGCCAGTGCTTCCTGGCGTTTTGTCTCGCTCAGGGGCTGCCCTGAGCCATCCTCGGCCAGGAAGGAGGTGCATCTGGGCAGCAGCGCCTCCACCGCGCCCTTGGCAAAGAGCCAGGTTCTCTCTCTCTCCTGATACACGCTGGACATCATCTTGCGCTCGCTGGTGAAGATGAACTCCCGGACCTTTTTCATGGTTGGCGGGCTGATCCCCTTTTTGCGGGCGGCCGCGACAATGGCCAGTTCGGTGGGGTCGCCATGTAACCCTTCCTCGTCGATCCTGGCGCGGCAGTTGAGCAGACCTGCCGTGAGCAGGATGGCGAGGCGGTTCTCGCTACTTTCATTCTGCTGGTCAAAGGAGAAATCACCAGGCTCGTGGTAGCCCTCCCCGGAAATAGTCACCTGCTCCCCCCCCGCCAGCCAGAGGTGTTTTAAGGTCATCTCGTTTCTGGTCAGGGTGCCGGTTTTATCGGTGCAGATCACGGTGGCGCTGCCCAGGGTTTCCACGGAATCAAGGTTCTTGATCAGGGCGTTGCGCCGGGCCATGCGCTGGCTGGCCAGGGAGAGCGACAGGCTGATGGTCGGCAGCAATCCTTCCGGAATGTTGGCGACAATGAGGGCAATGGCGAAGATCGAGGCAAGCATGATCCCCTTGCCGGAGAAGAGGCCAAGGGCGAAGAAGGCACCGCCCATGAGCAGGGCGATAATCGTAAAGGTGCGGGTAAGGTGGATGATCTCCCGCTGCATGGGGGTGACGGCCTTGCGCACGTTTTTGGTCAGGCTGGCGATCTTGCCGAATTCCGTACCATTGCCGGTGGCGCTGGCCACGGCGACCCCGCTGCCGGAAAGCACGGTGGTTCCGGCAAAGATCATGTTTTTAGCGTCCAGAGACCGTTTGCCCTCGCCCGGCAGGAGGTCGCGGACCACGGGGGCCGATTCGCCGGTGAGGGAGGAGAGATTGAGATAGAGCGAGTTTGCCTCGATGAGAATCCCGTCCGCCGCCACCTTGTCGCCTTCTTCCAGGAGCATGATGTCGCCGGGCACGATCTCGCGCGTCGTGGTTGCAACAATCTTTCCCGCCCGGCGCAGGGAAACCTTGGCGGGCATCAGCTTGAGCAGCTCCTCCATGGCCTTGTCCGCCCGGTATTCCTGCCAGAAGGTGAAGGAAGAGTTGATGATCACCGCGCCGAGAATGGCGTAGCCCAGGACATTGTAGCCCTGACCCGGATCATAGTGATCGGCGACAAAGGAGAGGAGAGCGGCCACCTCCAGCAGAATGGAGAAAAAATTGCTGTACTGGCCCAGATAGGCAAGGAGATAGTTTTTCTTCGCCGCGACGGCCAGTTCGTTGGGACCGAACTCCACAAGTCGACGGGCCACCTGTTCTGGGCTCAGGCCGTTTTCCGAGGTCTTCAACCGACGGAAGAGATCGTTACGGTCAAGAGTGAAGAGCTGTATCACTTTTTATCCCTGGCGTAGAAGGCGATGGTGTTCACCGGCGTACGCCAGAAAAGCCGTTCCATGGGGTTTTCCCGGAAAAATTCGGAGAAAGAAGAAAGCCTTCTGCCGCCGATGATCATAAGCTGGAAATCATGGTGGGCCAGGTGGTGAAGAATCTGGTCAATCTCTCTGCCGGTCAGGGCGTGTTTGATGGTAAAGGGAATCTCCAGAAGCTTCATGGTGCTGGCATAATGGCTCAGGCGGGCGTTGATCTTCTGGAACAGCATTCTAGCGGTGTGGATGTCCATGGCGGCCAGCCTGCTCCTGCCCGTGGGATGAATGCTGTATATCTCCGTCGCGGCACCAAAGGCTTTGGCCAGGGAGCTGGAAAAAGCGAATTTCCTTGCCGACAGCCGGTCTTCCCTGATGGGGAGCAGGATGTTTTCGGTGACGAAAACCGCGTTCACATGGACCACCCGGACCACGGCCAGATTGGCGGGCAGGGACAACCGACTCAGTTTTTCGCTGAGCGAGTTCTGGAAAAACCCTTTTGGCGTCCTCATTCGGGTGCTGCAGAAGAGGGTATCGGCTCTGGTTGCCACCAGATATTTTCTGATGGCTTCAACCGGCTCCCCGGTCAGAAAAACCCGTTCGGTCTGGACCTTGTAATGGACGGCTGCTTCTTCGGCGATGGCCATGCTCAGTTCCACCTCCTCCCGACGGTCAGAGGGATTAAGCACATGGAGTAAACAAAGGGTGTAGTCAAAGAGCGCCGCATAGCGCAGGGCATACAACGCCGCAACATCCGAGGAGACAAGACCGTTCATCGCGGCAATGACTTTCATGAAGGTATTCCTCCTAGTGCCTGGCTGCAAATAGTTGCATAATATTTTAAGGCGACCCCGTCATTACGGGAAGGACGGCATGACGATTATTTTCTTATCTGTTGCTTATGCAAGTAAACACTGGTTGTGGTTGGAGTATGACATTGCATAAGGGCTTTTAGAAAATACTCATCTGCCAGCCCCGGCGATATGCATCGCCGCCTTAATGCCATTGGTGCCACTGGAGATGATGCCGCCGGCATAGCCGCTGCCTTCACCAACCAAATACAGATTGGCAAAACCACTGCACAAACCGCTGGCATCCCGCAGAACCTGAATAGGAGAAGAGGTCTTGCTCTCAAGACCCATGATGATTCCGCTCTCAAAACCTTTTATCTTCCGGCAGAACTCCTTCAGACCTTCCCGGATGGAAGCACTGATCTCAACCGGCAACAGATTCCATAAGGGCGCGGCTATCAACCCCAACGGATAGCTGGACTGGCCGTTTTTTGTTGGCTCCTGGCAGGAGATAAAATCGGCGATCCGGCAGAAAGGGGCCTGATAGCCATTACCATAACGGAAAAAATCCTGTTCAAGAGCGCCCAGCCTGTCAAGGGACTCCAGGGCAGTCACCTCACGGCCCAGAAGCTGATGCAGATTGACCCCCGCGACACAGGCAGCATTGGCATATTGTCCATCCCGCTGATAGAGGCTCATGCCATTGACAATATTGGTGTCGGCATAGGCGGTGGCCGGGACCACCACCCCGCCCGGACACATGCAAAAGGTGTACACCGGCAACTTGCCACCGCCCTTGGAGGTCAGACGATACTCCGCCGCCTTCACCCCCGGCAGCTCTTCCACCCCCCATTGAGCACGATTGATAAGGGCCTGCGGATGTTCCACCCGGCAGCCAATGGCAAAATTCTTCGGCCT
>JANMTN010000289.1:0-5630 GCA_031390685.1 Desulfobulbaceae bacterium | reverse complement strand
CTCTCATGGATTGCTGTCCCGTGAAGAGCTTGCGGCCATCATCTCAGGGCTTACGGCCATTGAGGCCGAGATTGAGGCCGGTACCTTTGAATTCAGGCAGGATCTGGAAGATATTCATATGAATATTGAACAGGCCCTGATAGATCGCATTGGCGCGGCCGGTGCCAGGTTGCACAGCGCCCGCAGCCGCAATGATCAGATTGCTCTTGACCTTCGCCTCTATCTGCGGGACCAGTGTGATCGTCTTATGGAACTGCTTGACGCCACGCGTCGGGCCTTTGTGGTCCTGGCCCGAAAGTATCTGGGGAAGGTGATGCCTGGCTATACCCATCTGCAGCGGGCCCAGCCGGTGTTGATATCGCATCATCTGCTGGCCTATTATGAGATGTTTGGCCGCGATCGGGAACGTCTGGTCGATTGCCGGAAGCGGATCAATATCATGCCCCTGGGCGCCGCCGCCCTCGCTGGCACCGGTCTGCCCATTGATCGGCAGCAGGTGGCGGATCTCCTTGGCTTTGCCGCTATTACCGCTAACTCCATGGATACCACCGGAGATAGGGATTTTGCCATCGAGTTTGTCAGATGTTGCACCTTGATTCAGATCCATCTGTCCCGGCTCTCCGAGGAACTGGTGCTGTGGTCCACTCAGGAATTTTCCTTTGTCGATATTGCGGATCGATTCTGTACTGGATCGTCGATCATGCCGCAGAAAAAGAACCCGGATATTCCGGAGCTTATTCGTGGCAAGACCGGGCGGGTGGTTGGCAGCCTCATGGCCCTTTGCACCTTGTTGAAAGGCTTGCCTCTCACCTATAACCGTGATCTGCAGGAAGACAAGGAACCGGTTTTTGATGTGGTGGATACGGTTTCGGCATCGCTTGCCATTATGGCGGAACTGCTGGCCAATCTTGTTTTCAATACCGGGCGCATGGAAGAGGCGACCAGAACTGGTTTCATGACGGCCACTGACCTTGCTGATTATCTGGTCTTGAAAAATGTTCCCTTCCGGGAGGCCCATGGCATTGTGGGCCGGATAGTGGCATTTTGTCTTGACAAGGGATGTGAGCTTGTCGATCTGACGGTGGAAGAGATGGGGCAGTTTTCTCCGGTGATTGGAAAAGATGTGTTTGAGGTATTGAGCGTGAATGGTTCTGTCAATAGCCGTATCTCAGTCGGCGGGACAGCTATGCAGCGTGTGGAAGAGGCTCTTGGTCTGGCTGAATATAACATGGGGATAAAATTATGAAAATTGCTTTTTTGGCAAATCGAGCACATTACGCCGGGACGTTGCTACTTGTTGGGGCGTTGTTTTTTGGGGGCTGTGGATATAAAACCTTGCCAGTGCCTCCTGAAAATATTGTGCCCAAGGCCATTGAGGACCTGCGTTATTCTGTGGACGAAAAGGGTATCGTTCTGACCTGGTCGTATCCGGTTGAGACCATAAAAGAGACGGATCTTACCGATATCGCTTCATTTGAGGTATATCGGGCAGTCGTCTCTCTTGACAGTTATTGTGACACTTGTCCCATTCCTTTCGGGGAGCCCATTGTCGTCCCGGGTGGTATGATTAGTAAGGATGGTAGACGGAAAGGAACGTATGAGAGCGCGCTCTTACGGTCGGGTGAGAAGTATTTCTTCAAGGTGCGTTCGCGTACCAGTTGGTGGGCGGCAAGCGCTGATTCCAATATCATCACTTTTGTCTGGCATATGCCGGCCAAGGCGCCGGAGGGTTTACAGGCTACCGGCGGAGATAATTCTGTTCGACTACAATGGCAACCAGCGACCCAGTTGATGGATGGCCAGAAGCTTGATCTGCCGGTACAGTACCAGGTCTTAAGAAGTCTTGATGGAAAGGCCTTTGCGGAGCTTGGCGCGGCTGCCAAGGAGACAAACTATACCGATACTTCGGCCCAGAATGGTCAGAAATATTTTTACAAGATCCAGTCTGTTCTTCAGGTTGATGGCAATGATGTTGGCGGCGGCATGAGCGAGGTGGCAACGGCGGTGCCAGTGGATTTGACTCCGCCCGAGGCGCCGACAGGGGTTACAGTTATTGCCACTGTCAACGGTTTCAAGGTCTTCTGGGAAAATTCCCCGGCAAATGATCTCCTGGGCTATCATGTCTATCGTCGTGCTGCTGATCAGAAGAAGAAAGAGCGTATTGGCGATGTTGAGGCAATTTATACAATTTATGAGGACAATACTGTTTCAGCCGATGGGCAGTTTTATTATTCTGTGACGGCCTATGACAAGATGAAGCCAGCCAACGAGAGCAAGTCTTCGGCTGAGGCAACAGTTCGCCATTGAGTAAACAGTTTACCACTTTTTTCTTTTAATTTTTCGAGGTTGTTTTGAATCATTTTGTGTCAAAAAACGGGGAGCTTTTCTGTGAGCGGGTGGCTGTGGCGGACGTTGCCAGGAAAGTGGGAACCCCTTTTTATCTCTATTCCAAAGCGACCTTGACCCGCCATTTTCAGGCCTTTGATTCCGCCTTTGCCGGGATTGATCATCTGACCTGTTTTGCGGTCAAGGCCTGTTCCAATATTGCCATTCTCAATCTTTTTGCCGGCCTTGGCGGTGGCGCCGATATTGTTTCAGGTGGTGAACTGTACCGGGCCCTGAAGGCCGGTGTTGACCCCACACGGATCATCTATTCAGGCGTGGGCAAGACCGAGCAGGAGCTGTATTATGCCCTGGAGGCGGGGATTTTGCTTTTTAATGTGGAATCCGCCCAGGAGCTTGAACGTCTGCAGCGGGTTGCGGCAGCCAAAGGGGTCAAGGCCCCGGTCTCCTTCCGCGTCAATCCTGATGTCGATCCCAAGACCCATGCCTATATCTCCACAGGGCTGGCCAAGAATAAATTCGGCATTCCCATTGACGAGGCCTTTGACCTCTATGTACGGGCAATGGCCATGGAGAATATTGCGGTCAAAGGGGTGAGTTGCCATATAGGTTCGCAGTTGACCCTGATTTCACCTTTTATTGAGTCGTTGCGGAAGGTGAAGAGTTTGGTGGAACGACTCGTGGCCCAGGGTATTACCATCGAATTTATCGATCTGGGCGGTGGTGTCGGTATTATCTATGATGAGGAACAACCGCCCCATCCACGGGATTATGCTGCGGCGATCAAGAAAGAGCTGCAGGGGGTGCATGCCACCCTGATCCTTGAACCGGGTCGGGTCATTGTCGGGAATGCGGCCATTCTGGTGACCGAGGTGCAATATACCAAGAGCAACCGGGGCACAGATAAGGTGAAGAAATTTGTGGTGGTGGATGCGGCCATGAATGACCTGACCCGGCCAAGTTTGTATGGTGCCTATCATGCAATTGTGCCTGTGCGTGAGAAAGGTGTGGAGCGAGAGGTCGTGGATATTGTCGGCCCGATCTGTGAGACGGGAGATTTTCTGGCCAAAGATCGGGAACTGCCCCAGGTGGAGCAGGGTGATCTCCTGGCGGTGATGAGCGCCGGGGCCTATGGATTCAGCATGTCTTCCAACTACAACTCACGGCCCAGGGTGGCCGAGGTCCTGGTGGATGGCGGGGATTACGCGCTGATCCGTAAGCGGGAGACCTTTGCGTCTCTTGTTCTGGGTGAGACTATTCCAGGCGGTGCGGAGTAGGAATATGGCTATTGATTTTCCGGTTTCTTTTACCAAGATGAGCGGCGCGGGCAATGATTTTATTGTCATTGATCATCGTGTACCGCTGATTTCCGAGGCAGAACAGGCAGGGTTTGCGAAACGAGTCTGTCGGCGCATGTTTTCCGTGGGGGCCGACGGTCTGATTCTTCTTGAAAATTCTGCTGTGGCTGACTTTCGCTGGCGTTTTTATAATGGTGACGGTTCTGTGGCCGAGATGTGTGGTAACGGGGCCCGTTGCGCGGCCCGTTTTGCCTATATTAAAGGGATTGCCGGTGCCCGCATGTCTTTTGAGACCCTGGCGGGGATTATCGAGGCAGAGATCTGCCGTGATGACGACACCGTGCGTCTGCGGATGACAGCTCCCTCTGATTTCAGGACAAATCTATCGGTCATCTTGGCTGGCCAGGAAAAAAACCTGTCCTTTGTGAACAGCGGCGTGCCACATGTCGTGCTTTTTATGGAGGAAGATGAGAACATTCCCGTTCAGGAGTGGGGCAAGATTGTTCGTTTTCATCCCCTGTTCCAGCCTGCCGGCACCAATGTGAATTTTGTGCAGAAAATTGGTGAGAATGCCATTCGCGTTCGGACCTATGAGCGCGGGGTGGAGGATGAAACCATGGCCTGCGGCACCGGCGCAGTGGCATCCGCGCTCTTTGCCGCCACTTACGGCTTGGCCTCTTCACCAGTTACAGTGATCACCTCAGGTGGTGAGCGGTTGCTTGTTTTGTTTGATTTAAGGGATGGACAGCATGGGCCGCAGGCGGAGAATGTCTTTCTCCAGGGTCCGGCCCGCATTATCTATGAAGGAAAATTGACGGCGGAAGCATTACTCTGAGCCGTTGGCAGAAAATATCTCAGTTACAAAAGTCATATCCGCCGTCGTTTAAAAATAACTGTACCATTAAAACGCCATGACCGGCATAAGGAGCAGTAACGAAATGATTAGATATATACTGGTTATTTCGTAACTGCTCCTAAGGAGAGGAATTATGAAAAAGTATTACGGCGCCAGCGTTGCCATTGTCACCCCGTTCATTGATGGAGAAGTGGATGAGCAGGGTTTAGTGGATCTTATTGAATTTCAGATAGCTAATGGAACCCATGGTATTGTTCCCTGCGGAACAACAGGTGAATCATCAACCCTGGATTTTGATGAGCATAAGCGGATTATTGAGCTGACAGTCAAGACTGTTCGTGGTCGGGTTCCGGTTATCGCCGGAACCGGTGCCAATAACACCAAAGAGGCGATTGAGCTGACCGCGAGTGCCAAGGATAGCGGCGCCGATGCGGTTCTCTCCGTAACTCCTTATTATAACAAGCCTAGCCAGGAAGGGTTGTATCTGCACTTCAAGGCCATAGCAGAGAGTGTGAAGATCCCGATGTTTTTGTACAATGTGCCAGGACGGACAGCCATTAATATGTTGCCGGAAACAGTGGCGCGTCTTGCCAAGGTTAAAAATATTATCGGTATTAAAGAGGCCTGTGGTAGTCTGCAACAGATCAGTGAGATAATTCGTCTCTGTCCTGCCAAGTTTATTGTGCTCTCTGGTGATGACTTTACCGCCATGCCCACGGTCTTTATTGGCGGCAAGGGCGTCATCTCTGTGACCTCCAATGTCGATCCCAAAGGGATGGCCGATCTGATGGAGGCCTCTCTGGCTGGAGACCTGAAAAAGGCCAACAAGATTCATTATCGTCTCTTTCCGCTCATGAATGCGATGTTTTGTGCGCCCAACCCTGTGCCTGCCAAAAAGGGGGTTGAGTTGATGGGCAAGATAAAAGATGGCTTGCCCCGGCTGCCAATGTCAGCCATTGATGATGCGGCCCTTGCTAAATTGACGGCGGTAATGAAAGATGCGGGATTAATATAAGGAGTCTTGGCCCGCACCAGGCGGACTGCCGCATGAGGGTGCTTTATTCAGATTAAAGGAAAAAAGAATGATCAACGTTATTATTGCCGGGGCCTCCGGTCGTATGGGGCAACGGGTA
>JANMTN010000226.1:0-5659 GCA_031390685.1 Desulfobulbaceae bacterium | reverse complement strand
GGATTCTAATAAATTTTCTCTGGGCTCTGGTTCGAGGCCGGCGTTAATCTTGAATAATTCTTCTTCCATTGCACCGCAAATAACCGTTGTCGTTCCCTCTTTTAATCAAGGGCGTTTTCTTGATGCGGCCTTAGAATCAATCTTTTCTCAGAATGTGCCGGTTGAGGTCTTTGTCTTGGATGGTGGCTCTGAAGATTGTACTTTGGAAGTCATAAGAAAATGGGAACATCGGTTGGCCTGGTGGCGTTCAGAACCGGATACGGGACAAGCGGCAGCAGTGAATGAGGGAATCGGGAAGGGAACAGCGCCCTATGTCTGCTGGCTCAATTCTGATGATCTTTTTTTGCCGAATGGGTTGTCAATATTGCTCAAGTGCATAAAGTCTTCAAAAGAACAATCTGCCGTGTATGGGAGGGCTTGGAATATAACAGAAGATGGGAGAAGAAAGGGTCCATACCGAACGGCGTCATTCAGTAGCCAGCATTTAGCAAATCGATGTTTCATCTCGCAACCGGCAACTCTTATCCGCAGGGATGCCTGGGAAACAGTTGGAGGCCTTGATGAAGCGCTCCAGATGGCTTTTGATTATGATTTGTGGTGGAAACTGTATAAGGCGTTTGGCCCATTGATCCATGTGAATGAATTTGTTGCGGCCAACCGACGACATGATGCAACCAAAACAACGAGAAAACGGAAAGAGCATTACCTCGAAGCCATGCAGATTGTGCGGAAGTATTATGGCAGGATCCCACTGAAATGGTATGTCAGCTGGCCGCTGAGAGTGAATGGCTGGCAAGTGTGGCAGTGGATGAAAGACAGAATCGCGGGTGTAGAGAGTGCAGGAGGGTAAAAAATATGATTAACAAACTTATTTCAGGAAAGATGCTTGTTGTTGCCGTGGTTATGTTTGTGTTGGCGCATACTTTTCCTGATTTTGCAAGAGCAGTTGTTTATGTCGATCAATCCCGGCCTGGCGGCAATGGAACATCATGGTCTACCGCGTATAAAACTCTGGAGGCGGCAATCGCAGCGAATGGCAGCAATCAGGAATTCTGGGTCGCAGACGGTACCTACAGGCCAGCCAGTCCTTTAGTGCCGGAAGAAGGATCTAAATTTTACGGTGGGTTCTCCGGCAATGAATCAAGCGTGGCGGCGCGGAATATAGCGGCCTTTCAGACTATTATTGATGGGCAGCTTAAACTGATACATGTTTTTAATATACAGGTATCGAATGTTCGGTTGGATGGCTTTAAAGTTCAGAATGGCCTTACTGCCAATGGAGTAGATCTGTCGTCACGGGGGGGCGGCGTTCTTGTCGGGAACTGTTCTGGTCTTGTTATCGCCAATTGTACTTTCTTGAATAACAGCAGCAACTATTCTGGAGGTGGTGTCTACATATATGACTCCTCAGCGGTAACGATTGAGAATTGTCTGTTTGTTGGAAATCGCTCAGGATTGGGTGGAGCAATTGCATCTTATAACAGTGATATTGTTGTGTCGTTTTGTCAATTTTACAATAACCTGGCCAACCTTGGGGAAAAGAGTGGCGGGGCAATCAGGGCATATCTGAAAAGTGTCCAGATTAAAAATTGTATTTTTACCGGGAATGTGGCCGAGCAAGGTGGCGCGGTTGAATTGAATGATACTCCCGGTAGTGTTATTCAATGCTCGGAGTTTCGCAGTAACAGGGCTGAGAGTTCCGACCCGGCAAAGGGAGCAGGAGGCGCTGTCGCTCTTATGTATGTGAGTGCTGAGATTCCTGTGTCAATCAGGAAGTGCCTGTTTCAAGGTAATACCAGCAATATTGTAGGTGGTGGGCTTTATTCGTACAAGGTTCCAGTATTGGTTCAGGATAGTGAGTTTATAGGCAATTTGTCAGTCAATGGTGGCGCGGTGATGCTGGATTATAAAACTACCGGGCAAAGTATTGTGCAGCGCTGCCTGTTTACCGGGAATACTGCAACCATTACGGGTGGGGCGATACGTTCCTATGTGCGGAGTATGGAAATTGATGATTCTGTCTTTTCCTATAACTCAGCTCCTGGGGCCGGTGCTATAGGGCTACATGGTGGTGACACAGATATAGATTTTGACCCAGCATATACGGTCAAAATGAAATATTGTACCCTCTATGGGAATAGGGCTACGGATTTAACAAATACGAGAGGTTTTGGACGCGGTGGAGCAATGGTGAATATAAAAACGCATTTATTCCTTTATAATTCTATTTTCTGGGGAAATACTGCGACAGTAGCAATGCCAGATATATGGAATGCAAATACAAGTTCCATGGAAACCTGGAATACAGATATGCAATCTTTAGCTGATCATGATTCTGTCGTTAATGGAGAAACGTATTATGCCTCTTTTTCTGCAGATCCACTGTTTGCAGATCCGGATGGCGCTGATAATATTGCCGGGACAGTGGATGATAACTTTCAGCTCCTGGATGGTTCTCCCTGTATTGATCAGGCAAATGACACCTATATCACTACCTGTGATCTGTCTCCTGCTGCCCGGGTTACTCCTTCGGATGTCGGGGCATATGAAAAATTTTCACCTTCATCTTCACCCACACCCTGTGCTTCTTCCATAACCTGTCCGGCTTTTCCCGCCATAACTCCACCCCCCATAGCCGCACCGACAATCCCTTCGTCGTCTCCCCGTGCAGTTATGCCTCCCGTTCTTTTGCTTCTTTTAAAGAACTGATGAATGGATTTTGCGTAAAGATAGGCGCTTGTCGAATTATCTTGATAGGTTAATCGTCTTTTGATTTACTGAGCAGGTATTCTATTATCTCCGCTTTTTTTTGACTGCAATGGGAGGGCTTTTATGGTAGGTGAGGTCTTATTGTTGTTATTCTGAGGGTTACTGTGAGCTGGCCATTGTAAAAATGAATATTCTACATGTCTACAGGACATATTTCCCTGATACACAGGGCGGATTGGAAGAAACTGTTCGCCAGATCTGTTCGAATACGATTCCTTATGGCGCAAGGCATCGCATATTCACCTTGAGCCGGAACCCTGAACCGGCCACTTTGCAACTTCCCGAGGCCGAGGTCTATCGTTTCCCGCTTACATTTGAAATCGCGTCCTGTGGTTTTTCAATCACAGGGGTGCTCGGGTTTAAAAAACTTGTGGAGTGGGCAGATATTGTTCACTACCATTTTCCCTGGCCGTATGGCGATCTGTTGCATTTTCTCTGTCATGTCCGGAAACCAACCCTGGTTTCCTATCAGTCTGACATAATACGGCAGCAGGGACTTCTTAGACTCTATTCTCCCTTGCAAAACCTGTTTCTATCCAGGGTAACAAAAATTGTTACCACCTCTCCAAATTACCTGCAAAGCAGTCCTGTTCTCAACTCACTTGATACACAGATCGAGATTATCCCCAACGGTCTGGATGAAAAGAGATATTCTGCTGTGTCTGTTGAGAAGATCGATGAGGTGCGGGAAAGGTTTGGGACTGACTATTTTCTTTTTATTGGGGTCCTGCGGTATTATAAGGGATTGCAGTATCTTCTGGACGCTGTCAAGGATGCCGCTTTTACTGTTCTCATTGCTGGCAGTGGTCCTATGGAAAAGGAACTGAAAGACCAGGCCTTGCGTCTGGGGCTGCAGAATGTGCAGTTTCTTGGCTATGTGGAAGATGATGAAAAAAATGCCCTGATTCACGAGGCAAGAGCCATAGTCTTTCCCTCCTGTGAACGTTCAGAGGCCTTCGGAATTACCTTGCTTGAAGGCGCCATGTTTGCCAAACCTTTGATTACTGCTGATATCGGCACAGGAACGACCTATATTAACAGGGATCGGGAAACCGGGCTTGTGGTTGCGCCAAAGGATCATGTGTCCCTGCGGGCGGCAATGGAAACATTATACGGCGATAAGGAATTTGCTCTGCGCATGGGAGAGGGGGCCAGAAAACGGTTTGAATCTCTGTTTACCGGTCAGGAAATGGGCAGGAGGTATGCAGGGGTATATCGTGGCCTGTTGCATCAGGTCGAACCAGCTTGAAGACTTTAATTTCTGAACATCACGTCCTGGTGACCGGGGCCAATGGTTTTATCGGCAGGGCCTTGTGTCACTCTTTTGAGGAGCTGCGGATATCTTTTCTGCCGGTTATGCGGCGGGATGATGGCTCTGGAAGAAAGAGTGCTCTTGTTGAGGATATCAATGGGTTCACCGATTGGTCTTCAATTCTGCCTGGCATGTCGGCCATTGTTCATCTGGCTGCTCGAGTCCATGTGCTCAAAGATGACAGCAATGATCCGTTAACAGAATTTCGACGGATCAATGTTCAGGGTACCTTGAATCTGGCCCGTCAGGCGGCAGTTCACGGGGTTCGTCGTTTTATCTATCTGAGCACCATCAAAGTAAACGGTGAAGAAACGTATAATCGGGCCTTTGGAGCAGAAGATGTTTCGGCCCCTATGGATCCCTATGGAGTCTCGAAACTTGAAGCAGAAAGAGGGCTGCAGAAAATCGCCAGTGAGACGGGGATGGAGGTTGTCATTATCCGTTCGCCGCTGGTTTATGGAAGAGGGGTTGGCGGAAATTTTGGACGATTGCTGTCATTGATTAAGAAGGGTGTGCCTTTGCCTGTGGCAGCAATCAGAAACAAGAGAAGTCTTGTCTATGTGGAGAATTTATGCGATTTGATCAGGGTCTGTTTGTGGCATCCCAAGGCGCCAGAAGGGATTCAGCTTGTCTCGGATGGCGAGGATATCTCTACCCCTGATTTGATTCGGAAGATGGCAAATTATTGTGGACGGCAGGCAAGACTGGTTTTTGTGCCAGTCTTTTTGCTGCGATTGGCGGGAAGAGTGACTGGATACAGTCATGAGATTCAGCGATTGAGCGGGAATCTCCAGGTTGATAGCTCCGTAACCAGAGAAAGACTCCAGTGGCAGTCTCCGTTTACTCTTGAGCAGGGCCTGGAACGGAGTATTGCATGAGCCTCTGGTATTATTTGCTGCTTTTTTTTAGCTCACTGTTGCTCACAGGGCTGTTCAGACGCTATGCTGTACAGATGTCTTTGCTTGATATCCCGAATCAACGGAGTTCACATGATGTGCCGACACCTCGCGGTGGCGGAATTGCGATTATCGTGACTTTTCTGGCAGGGAGTTGGTTGTTGGTACGGTTTGCTGTTCTTCCTGCTGAAGTGTTTCGTGGTGTAGGTTTATGCAGCGCCGTTGTAGCGGGGATTGGTTTTTGGGATGATTTTCGTTCTGTGCCGGCGTGGGTCCGTCTTGCTGTTCACTTAACGGTCTCTCTTGTTGTTGTATTTTGGATAGTTACAGTGCCTTCTGTGCCTTCTGTGCCATTTGTGACCGGGATATTCTCTTGGGGATGGTTTGGTGGCTTGCTTGCGGCCATAAGTCTGGCCTGGCTTCTGAATCTGTTTAATTTCATGGATGGCATTGATGGTATTGCCGCTGTGGAAACAATGAGCGTTGCCGGCGGCGCAATGCTCCTGCTCTGGTTTTCTGGCGCCACTATCACTTATGTTTATTGGCTTGGAATACTGGTAGTTGCCACTGCAGGTTTTCTTGTGTGGAACTGGCCACCGGCAAAAATATTTATGGGAGATGCCTGCAGCGGGTTTTTGGGCTTTTGTCTGGGGATCTTCGCCATAATGACTTCAGCCGATAC
>JANMTN010000191.1:0-2963 GCA_031390685.1 Desulfobulbaceae bacterium | reverse complement strand
GGCCGACACCCACAGGGTCATGGGAATTATCCAGGAAGATGAGGTGAAATTAACCGGAAGATACCAGGCAGTCATCACGCCACTCCTCCCCATGCAGGCCCTGCAGGCTATAGCCATTGAGGGAACAACAACCTCCTTTTTTGAAACAGAAGGGGCAAGAAAAGGGTATGTCAAAGAAAGTTTCAAACCCCGGGAACGGCTTTTCATGAGCTGGTGGACAATAGACTGGTATATTGGTGAAGATAAGGCCTACGGCCCAAGTGATATTACCGGCACCACTTTCTATACCAGCGTCAAATTCTGGGCGCGCGACCAATCAGATATGGGGAATTTCCCTCGATTCCTTCGCTACTGGGGTTGGAATCTCTGAGCGCCACTCATTTTCCACGCATCCACCGAAGGAAATTGCCCCATCCATTCGTTTTACCATTGCATTCCTGTCAAAAAAGCCTATTGTATTTCGTTTCCTCTCTCCCCATAGAATTATGCCTAGCAACAAATCCAGGACAACAGGTAAAAGAAACCTTTTGAAATATCATGAGTAAACAGCTTGAACAGGAAGTCGCGAAACGACGCACCTTTGGCATCATCAGCCATCCGGATGCCGGAAAGACCACCCTCACCGAGAAGCTCCTCCTCTTTGGCGGCGCCATCAATCTGGCCGGGGCCGTCAAGTCACGCAAGATAGCGCGACGTGCGACCAGTGACTGGATGGCTATTGAGCAGGAACGCGGCATCTCGGTCACCACCTCGGTGATGAAATTCACCTACCGGGATTATGAGATCAATCTGCTCGATACCCCCGGCCATCAGGATTTTTCCGAAGATACCTACCGGGTGCTCACCGCCGTTGATTCAGCGATCATGGTTATCGACAACGCCAAAGGGGTTGAGGCCCAGACCGAAAAGCTGATGGAGGTGTGCCGGATGCGCAACACGCCGCTGATCACCTTCATCAATAAACTGGACCGGGAAGGAATGGAACCACTCGACATCCTGGCCGAGATCGAAGAAAAGCTGCAGATCGAATGCGCCCCCATGTCCTGGCCTATTGGCATGGGCAAGACCTTCAAGGGCGTCTACAACCTCTACCGAAAACAGCTTCACCTGTTTACCCCGGGTCAGCAGAGCCGAGGACAACTGGGAATCACCATCGAGTCCCTTGACGATCCGCGCCTTGACCAACTGGTAGGTGCCCACCAGGCCAATGAACTGCGCACCGACCTTGAACTCCTGGCCGGCGCAGCCAACCCCTTTGACTATGATCATTTCATAAAGGCCAATCAGACCCCGGTTTTCTTTGGCAGCGCCGTCAATAACTTCGGCGTGCAGGAACTCCTTGACGCCTTTGTAGAGATGGCCCCTCCTCCCGGCCCGCGAGCGGCTGTAACGAGAGATGTGGAACCCACGGAAGAAGATTTTTCCGGTTTCGTGTTTAAAATCCAGGCCAACATGAACCCGGCCCATCGCGACCGCATTGCTTTTTTCAGGATCTGCTCCGGAAAATTCACCCGCGGCATGAAGGTGCGCCATCACCGCCTGAATAAAGACATCACCCTGGCCAATGCCACCATCTTCATGGCCCAGGACCGGGCCAACGTCGAAGAGGCCTGGCCCGGAGACATCATCGGCCTGCATAACCATGGCACCATCAAGATCGGGGACACCTTCACCCCCAAGGAACCGCTCAAATTCACCGGTATCCCCAACTTTGCCCCTGAGCACTTCCGGCGGGTCTTATTAAAAAACCCCCTGAAGATGAAGCAGTTACAAAAAGGGTTGATTCAACTGGCGGAAGAAGGCGCAGTCCAGGTATTCCGGCCACTCATCGGCGCGGATTATATCATGGGCGCGGTGGGTGTTCTCCAATTTGAAGTCACCATGGCCCGGCTGAAAAATGAGTATAGCGTCGATGCCGTCTATGAACCGATCAACTATCAGGCCGCCCGCTGGGTGACCTGCGCAGACCCGAAAAAAATGGCGGAGTTTGAAAGAAAGAATCAGGCGACACTGGCCCGGGATGCGGAAGGATTTCTGACCTATCTGGCCCAGAATGAGTGGATGCTGAACTTTTTCATGGAAAAATGGCCGGCCATTGAATTCCATAAAACTAGGGAGAATATTTAGAAACCGTTAAGAAATGAGCAACGTTTTTTTTGCTCATTTCTTTTACGGATTCTTATGCCGCTTCAAAGAAACAGCAATCTTTTCCGGCTGTTTCTTTGAGTGGCGTCTGGCAAATAACAACAAACGTCCATAAAGACCACCCGTTCCTTATGTCGTAGAGTCCGATTCCTGTTCCTCATCATCGACAAAAACAAGGGCCTGCCCTTCCGACAGCGCTGTCGCCACCTTCTGTCTGGCCGTGGCGATAATCCGCTGAATAGTTCCCCGCGATACCCCCATGAGCTGTCCAGCCTCTTCCTGAGTCAACCCGTCACGATCACAAAGCCGGAGGGATTCAAGCTCATCACGATGCAGCTCGATCCGCTCAAGTTTGCTTAAAGGAGTGCCGGTTGGCTTGAAGGCCCGACCACAGAAGTTCCCTTGACAATGGCGTATTTTTTTTGGACGTGGAGACATGTTATTTTCTTTTTACAGTTAAAAGAAATAAATATGGCAGCTTGCATGCGTCAACACACACAGACTGCCATCACCAATCCTTCTTTTTATACTGTAGATGAAGAAAAAAATCAAATTTTTAGATTCCCGGCAATCAATGATGGCAATTACTGCCGCCGCTACAGACCTGATCCGCATGCATCACTGTCAATTTACCCGCTACAAAATGTTCAATAACTGCCGCGACATCAGAAATACTGTTTCTGTCGGCCCAGTAGACATCAATACCCACCTGATTAAATCCCCGTAAAGGATTGGCACCAATGCCACCCACTACAATCACATTCACATTGGCACTATTGAGGGTACTCACCGGGACCATGCAGCCACCGGTCCCATGT
>JANMTN010000168.1:0-1753 GCA_031390685.1 Desulfobulbaceae bacterium | reverse complement strand
CCCCATGGCGTTATCGGCCGGAGCACCAAGGCCAAACAGATCCGGGTCCGCTGCAATGGTGAACCGGTCTTGGATGAAAAGATGCAGATCCTGCGTCAGTGGTGGGAGGAGACCAGTTATCAGCTCGAGAGGCTGCAGATGAATCCTGTCTGTGCCGAAGAGGAAAAAGAGAATATCGCTGATCGCCAGGGGCCAACCTATCATTTGAGCTTTACGCCGGAACCCACCCCGGCCCATATCCTGGAGATGAAGGAAAAGCCGAGGGTGGCCATCCTCCGTGATGAGGGCTCCAATTCAGATAGGGAGATGACCTCCGCCTTTTTCGCCGCCGGCTTTGAACCCTGGGATGTCTGCATGAATGACCTGCTGGCCGGCCGCATCACCCTTGACGGTTTCCGGGGCTTGGCGGCGGTGGGCGGTTTTTCCTACGGCGATGTCCCTGAATCGGCCAAGGGCTGGGCGGCCACCATCCTCTTTAATGAACAGCTCAAGGCCATGTTCAATGAATTCTATAACCGGCCCGACACCTTTACCTTAGGCGTCTGCAACGGCTGTCAGCTCTTCGGTCTCCTGGGCTGGGTGCCCTGGCAGGGGATAGCGCCTGCCGGCCAGCCCCGATTTGCCCATAATACTTCGGGCCGCTTTGAATCACGGTGGGTGACGGTCAAGGTCCAGCCATCGACGGCGATCATGTTCAAGGGCATGGAGGACCTGGTCTTCGGTATCCACCTCGACCATGGCGAGGGTCGGCTCCACTTTCCTGATCCCGCAATCCGGCAGCAGGTGGAGGTCGGCAATATGACTCCCCTGGTCTATGTCGATGACAACGGTCAGGCCACCGAGGCCTATCCCTTTAACCCCAACGGTTCGCCGGATGGCCTGGCCGCCCTCTGTTCGCCGGATGGCCGCCATCTGGCTCTGATGCCCCATCCCGAGCGGGCCTTCCTGCCCTGGCAGCTCCACTATCTGCCGGAGTCGATGAAGGGTATCCAGGCCTCGCCCTGGCTGCGGATGTTCCAGAACGCCTATACGTGGTGCATGAATGAGTAAGGACGGCAGTCCCGGGGCATGATGGCGTGATTTCCGCTGATGGGGCTGCCGGCATGACCAGAATCGAGATGTTTACCGGCAAAGGCGGGGTCGGGAAGACGACGATGTCGGTGGCCACTGCCTTGAAATATGCCCAATCCGGTAAAACGCTGCTGATCTCCACCGACCCTTCCGGTTCTCTATCGGAGATCTTTGCCCAGCCCTTAGACCAGCGGGTGACTGAGGTCGCGGGTAATCTTGATGCCGTTGAGTTGACCCGGAAACTGGTTCTTGATCTCTGGCGGGCGAAATTTGCTATCCGGCGACAAGATGGCCCACGGTTTCCTGGGAGAGGTTTCAGAGCTTCTGGGGAAAAACGGTGATCAGTTTGCTGATTTTTTGTTAGAGATGGAGGAAAAAATGACTACAAAATTTAAGCTCATTTTTGTAACTGATCCTCCGGACATAGATTTAAACAAGTTCCAACAATCATTACCCATCACGTTCTTGGTTGAAGAGAAAGAAGGAAATATATATTTACTTGTAGAAACTAAAAGGGATGATGATGAATCTTCGCAATGTTTAGTTGAACGCGAGTTGAACAGGCACTTTTTCATAACGTGTGTAAAAATTAAAGCTGAGTTAATGAGAAAGCGCATTGTAAGTAGTTTTATACAATGTTACGCAATTTATGGTGAATTGCCAGATGATATATCTCCACAAA
>JANMTN010000163.1:0-8743 GCA_031390685.1 Desulfobulbaceae bacterium | reverse complement strand
GCTGATGAGTTGGTGGATGAAAGATGGCGTCCCATCCCGCTGATGCAGACGCCCATGAAGACAATCCTGCTGAAAACCCTGGCTGATACCCTTGCCTTTGGCCGTCTTCTGGGACAAGGCGCCCAGCCAGGCGATGTGATCTGTCTTGACGGTGATCTGGGCGCGGGCAAGACCACCCTGACCCAGGCCATTGCCCAGGGGCTGGAAGTCCCGGCAGGCGAGTATGTGACCAGTCCCAGCTTTGCCATTCTCCATGAGTATCAAGGCCGGATGCCGCTGTATCATATGGATTTTTACCGGTTGACGGATGCCGCTGATATCCAGGACCTGGGGCTTGATGAATACCTTTTTCTTTCCGGCCTTGCTGTGTTAGAGTGGTGCGAGCGGGCTGGTGGTCTTGTCCCGGCGACCAGATTGAAGATAACTATGATCACTCTGCCGGATGAATCCAGAAAGTTGATCTGTGATCCCGGCGTCGGCTCATGGAAAGAGAGATGGCACAACTTGCAATGGATAACGTGAGAATCAGGAATCATCTTTATTGATCTTTTATTGAATTATTTCAAGATAACGAAAGGAATTATGGAAAAAAAATCTATCCGTCTTCAGGATTGCCTGAAGACCTATACCACTGATCAGGATAAGGCCATTCGGCCTGAAGATACTGTTGCCCGTTTTAAGGAAAAACTGAAGCACCTTGATATTGATATCCTGAAAGAAGTAAAGCGGATCGATAACGGCCGGCTGGATATCCCTGTTTTTTTCAGTGTCTGCGGCGAAGATGCCCAGGCCCTTACCGGCACAAAAAAACAGATGGGCAAAGGCTCCTCACCTATACAGGCTGAGGCCTCGGCCTGTATGGAGCTTGCCGAACGGTTTTCGTTTTTTGCCTTCAAGAACAATGAAGATAATTTTATTATCGGTGATTATCAGCAGATGCGGGACGCCGGATATCCGGTGCTTGATCCATTCCGCCTGCTCCAGTCAGTGCATGACACCCGCCATGATGTGCCCTTTCTGGAGGCATTACTTACTGGGATCCCCATGCAGTGGACCTGGGCCACCAGCCTGACAACTGGCCGTGATTCCCTGATTCCCTTTTCCTGGTTTTTTGCCATCAATGAGTTTAATGGCCCGTCCGCCGGAAATACCTATGAAGAAGCGGCGTTGCAGGGTATCTGCGAGGTGGTGGAACGTCATGTCTGCGCCCTGATCAACCATGAAAAGATGGCAACGCCGGCTATCGATCCGGCCTCGGTTGAGGATCCCGTGGCCAGGGACCTGCTG
This sequence comes from Desulfobulbaceae bacterium, assembly GCA_031390685.1. Classification (GTDB taxonomy): domain Bacteria; phylum Desulfobacterota; class Desulfobulbia; order Desulfobulbales; family Desulfocapsaceae; genus UBA2270. Next base: position 7,456 of record JANMTN010000163.1, on the reverse strand, counting down.
GCAAAATTTGCCCGAAATAATATAGAGATCTATCTCAATGATTTCAGTCTGGATACCGGCATCAGCACCGTGGCCGCACTGGCTATTGACAGGTCTTCCTTTCCGGCGACCAGCGAGATCGTCTTTACCGCCGGCACCACCCCTGACCCGGAAAAAGCCCTGATCCGGGCAATAACCGAGGTGGCGCAACTGGCGGGAGACTTTAACAGCGGCTCCAATTATGTGGCCTCCGGGCTGCCCAAACCTCTGTCCATGGAGGAGGTGCGGTATGTGACCGAGTCGGGACTTTGCACCACCATCGGCCAGATGCCTTCTCTTGCCGACCACAACATCAAAATCGAGGTGGAAAACTGTGTCGCCGCCCTGGCCAGGCAGGACATGGAGGTGTTCATGCTGGATGCCACTCATCCCCAGTTGCAGATTCCCGCTATTTACACCATTATCCCCGGCGCCCATTTCCGCGAACGCTCCATGATCCAGGATGTGGGACTTTTTGCCGCCAAGCTGCTGGTGGAGCTGGTTGATGATAATGAGCAACTGGAACAGAGACTGGCGCGGATGGAGCAGTTGATCCCGGACGCCTATTACCTGGCCTTTTACCGGGGCCGTAATCTCTATAAACACGGCCAGTCAGAATCGGCTCTCGCCGCCTTTGACCGGGCCTTGACTTTGTCTCCTGAACAGGAGGACCTGCCCTATATATATTCCTACAAGGGTCATTGCCTGAAAGACTCAGGATCCTATGATGAGGCCATAAGTGCCTTGGAACAGGGCCGGGATATGGATGATGAACGGCCCGATCTGCACAATATGCTCGGTGTCTGCTATTATAAAAAAGATGATTACAACCAGGCCATTGTCCATTTTCACCGGGCCGTTGAGCTGAACCCTGCCTCAGCCATGGATTACGCCAATCTGGGTGTCAATTATCGTAAAATCGGCAAGCAGGATGAGGCGATTCATTTCTTCAACCTTGCCCTTGCCCTTGACCCCGCCATTGAATTTGCCCGGCAGCAGCTTGCTGAGCTGATAGTTCAGGGATAAGTGCACTTATTTTTTTTGTGAGGCCTGTTTTGCCAGGAAAAGCGACTTTCAAACAGATGAACCCGGAAAAGATCCTGATCCGTTCCACCAACTGGATAGGGGATGCGGTCATGACCACGCCGGCAGTGCATACCATTCGAAAAAATTTCCCCAACGCGGAAATCACCATGCTGGCCATGCCCTGGGTGGCGGATATCTTTCGTCTGAGTCCGGATGTGGACAAGGTTCTGGTCTATGATAAGAAGGAACTCTATCCCGGCCGGATACAAGGGGTGCTGAAGCTGGCCAGCCATCTGCAACACTACTGGTTTGATGCCGCAATCCTGCTGCAGAATGCCTTTGAGGCCGCCTTTATCGCCTGGATGGCCGGCATCCCGCTACGGGCGGGCTATAGACGTGACGGCCGCAGCCTGTTCCTGACCCACGGGGTTCCACTGACCCCGGAGATCCGTGCCCGGCATCAGGTCCATTATTATCAGATGCTGCTCGCCGGTCTTGGCCTTGAGCCTGGGCCGGACAAATTGCGTCTACCCCTCTCGGAGCCGTTGATCGGTTGGGCCCGTGATTATATTGAAGGCCTGAAGAGGCGGGAAGGGCAGGGGCCATTCTCCAGTCATGAGGGGCAGGCTGCGCCTGATCTGACCTCTTCGTTTGCCAAAAACACCACCATTCCGATCGTCGGTTTTAATCCAGGGGCTGCCTATGGCCCGGCAAAACGCTGGCCAGCCGAGAAATTCGGTCAATTGGCCGCACTCATCGCCCACCATCATGGGGAAAACGGATGCCTTATCCTGGTCTTTGGCACCAAGGATGATACCGGGGCCGCCCTCGCCATCAAGAAGTATTCGCGGCGAACCCCGTATCATGTTGTTGATATGACGGCCAAGACCACCCTGCAGCAGGTCATGGCGCTCATCCACTGCTGCAACGTTTTTATAACCAACGATTCAGGCTTGATGCATGTGGCCGCCGGTCTTGAGACTCCCACCATCGCCATTTTCGGCTCCACCGATCATATCGCCACCGGCCCATTCTCTGATAAGGCGACAGTGATTCGTAAGGAGATGGCATGCAGCCCCTGTCTGCAATCAGAATGCCCCCAAAAACACCTGAGGTGTCTGCAAGAGATCAGCAGCCAGGAGGTTTACGCCGAGGTGGCCAAGGTCCTTGCTGCCGGTGCGGCCAGGCCTCTGTGTCAGGGAAGGGGAGAATGATGGCCAGGGATGTGTCACCACGCATGGCATCAGCATCTCTGCGGCCCGCTGTCTTTCTTGATCGCGACGGCACTATTAATGAGCAGATGGGATATATCAATCATATCAGCCGCTTTCACATCCTGCCAGGGGTTGCCGCGGCCATCAGGAGGCTCAACGAGGCCCAGATCCCGGTGGTGGTGGTGACCAATCAGTCAGGGCTGGCTCGTGGCTATTTTCCGGCGGAATTGCTGGTGGCCGTTCATGAAAAAATGGCGGCACTGCTGGCAGAACATGGGGCGCATATCGATGGGATTTATGTCTGTCCTCATCATCCTGAGGCCAAGAAGGAGGAGTACCGATTAAACTGCGATTGCCGCAAGCCTAAAGCAGGTCTGGTGCTGCAGGCGGCAGCCGAGATGGGCCTTGATCCTGCGCGTTCTTTTGTTGTTGGTGACCGCTGGTCAGACCTGAAGACGGCGAAGGCGTGTGGCGCTCTTCCGGTGCTCGTGCTTACCGGGTATGGCTGCGGCGATGTGCAATATATCGGACCTACCCAGGAGGTGCAGCCCGCGTTTATCGGGGTTGATCTGGCCGAGGCGGTACAATGGATCATGACGAAAATAGAAATTCTCAAATATAAGGAAAAGAAGGGGAAATAAATGAAGAAGACAGGAGCAATTCTTGGGGCAGTCTGCGTTTTGGCAATTGGCCTTTATTTTTTGGTTACAGCAAGGTCAGGAGAGGTAACGGCCGCTGATTTTCTGCCTGTTGAGACTCTGGCCTGTGTCGAACAGCGGGATCTTGGACTGTTGCTCGATGACTTTAAGGCTTCACGCCTTGGTCGGGCGGTGACAGGCATTGATCCTATGAAAATTGCCACGGATCTTGGTCTGGCCCCGGAGGAAATTAATAAGATCAGGGATGCCAGGAAACAGCTTGATGATTTTTTTAACAGTCCGGTCTTTAACGAGATTCTTGGTCAAGAGTTGACTCTTGCTTTATTGCCAGTCTCTGATGGTGCTCTCGATACCCCTGAAAAAACAGCGGCCAGCAGTCTTCTTTTTATTGTCAAGCCCAGACACAATGCCGATCTCCTTGAGATGATGAGTTCTCTTTTTGCCAGGAAACTGGAGCAGACAAGTATCCAGCACGGGATGCACAGCATCAAACAGTATCGCCTGGAAGAAGAAAAGATCTTGAGTGTGGTAACAGTTGCCGGTTATGTGATAGCCGCCTTTGATGAGCGACTGGTCCTGGCGGGCCTGGACCGGTACGACAGCAAGCAAAAAACCCTGGCCCAAAACAAAGAATATATCCGTCTGCGTCACGATTTTATTGATGCGAAACTGTTTGCCTATGTCTCGATGCCGGCACTCTCTGAGCAGACCGGCAGATTGACCGCAACTTTTGCCCCTGCCCAGAAAAAAGAAATTCAGAAGACCCTTGACCAGTGGAAAGGGTGGGAGGGGCTGGCCTTTGGAGCCTGGAAAGAGAAGGGGAGAATACGAGACAAGGCCGTGGTGCTGTTCAAAAAAGATAAGTTGATCCCGCTTGTGGCCAAGATGTGTAGTGTCCAACCGGTGGAAAATAAAACACTGGCCATGGTCCCTGCTGATATCCTGGGCTATTACTGGACCAATACCCTGGATGTGAGTACGTTCTGGGAGATGTTCACCCAGGAGATGAAAGACAATACCGAACAGATCAAGGCCGTGGAAGAGAAAGTGAAAACGTTTACTGGTGTTGAACTCCAGCAGCTATTCGCGATGTTTGGTTCTGAGGCCGTTTTCCTGCTGAAAGAGGTTGCTACTGATGGTTTTATTCCTTTGCCCAATGGGGCTATCTTTTTGAAGATCGACAAGGAAGAAGATTTTGTCAAGATGTTGCAGCCGCTCCTGGCCAAGACTGCTATTCCCGTTCAGAGTGAGAACTATAAAGGCGTTAAACTGAATACCCTGGGGATGTCACTTCATCCGGGCCTGCAACCGGTTTATGCCTTGCATCAGGGCTATCTGATCCTGGCAAGCACAGTGGATCTGGTGAAAAAGGTTATTGACGGTGGCGGTCTGGTGGGTGACGACCTTTTCCAGCAGGTCAATCAGGGGCTCAATCAAAGGCTGACCAAAGTCAATAATTCAGTGAGCTTTGTCCGGTTCTCATCTCTGTTGAAAATGATGAAGGAACTGGCAAGCTGGGGTGGAACCATGCTCTCTATGCAGGATCCCGAGGCCGCCCTGAGATCAAAGGTGGTGATTGAACAGCTGGTCCTTCCTCTGCTTGATGGCCTGGCCATGTACGAGGTGATTGGTTCACGGAGTGTGATCCAGAATGATGCCATTATTCTGGAATCAACTATCGTGCTGGCCCCGTAGTTTGCGCCTTTGCATCAAAATTACCGTACCATTTCCACGGCCAGAACGGCGTGAGGAGCCGGTCGCTCTTCCGCCGGGATGATCCCTGTCGCGAGCAACATTATGCCATCCATGGCCGTCGTCACGAAATGGTTAAAAATGTGATGGCTGTTTGGTAACGGCTTCTAAAAAGAGAGCGCGGATGATATGCAAAAATTAATTACTGAGTTGAAACAGATAGTCAGATTCAAGGACAGCACGGATATCGGCGATCTGGTCCTGATTGTTGCCAAAGAGCCACAGCCATCTGTCTTCTATGCCCTGGTCACGGACATTGAGCGGGATACCAGCCGTAAGAACGAGTGGTGGAATGTCAGTCTGACGTTATTATCTCTTCCGCCGCAAGAGATAACCTGGACTCTGCGAACACCTCAGTTTACAGGCATGGAAGTGTTCACCATGGGTGGGGAAGAGCGTTTTGTCAAGGCTGTTGATTTTAGTACGATTTCTCTGCAGTCGACGCCAGGGGCAACGCCGGAGCGACCTGCCCCCGCACCCCGGGAAGAGAAAAAGGGATCCTTTCTCAAACGGGTCAAATAATGGCCGAATTGTCCGAACGGTCGCTGATTCGTTTGCTCCGGGATGCCAGTGTGAGCACGGCCCCGGAACTTATTCAGGGAATTGGCGATGACTGCGCGGTCTTTGGAACCGCTGATGCGGGCCAGTGGTTGATCACCACAGATACCCTGGTGGATCTGGTGCATTTTGATCGGCACTGGCATCCTCCCGAGCTTCTCGGCCGCAAGAGTATTGCGGTGAATCTCAGTGATATCGCGGCCATGGGCGGGGTGCCCCGCTTTGTCCTGCTCTCCCTCTGTCTGCCATCCTCTCTTGCGCCAGAGTGGCTGCAACGCTGGTTGTCAGGGGTTTCAGCTATCCTTGCCGAACAGGGATGTGTCTTGATTGGCGGCGATACGGTGCGCGGCCGGGACCTGGTGATTTCGGTCACGGTGATTGGCCAGGCAGGCAAGGGGCAGATCCTGTATCGAACGGGTGCCAGGTCTGGTGATATCGTCTATGTAAGCGGCCCGCTTGGTTCTGCCGCCGCCGGATTGGGCTTGTTTCAGAGGGCGAAACAGGAAGGGACGGATCCAGGGCAATGGCCACAGTGGCAGGCCTTGCTTGACGCCCACTTGAATCCGACGCCTCAGATCGAACTGGGACAGCAGCTTGGACTCAGTGGTTGCGTGAGTGCCATGCAGGATATTTCAGATGGTCTGGCCACAGACCTTGCCCATATCTGCCAAGAAAGCGGAACAGGCAGTGTCTTGAATGCGGTAAGTCTGCCATCCTTGCCGTCTCTTGACAGCGCTGCTGTTTTTCTGGCTCAGGAGAAGCTGGATCTGCTCCTCAAGGGGGGAGAGGATTATCAACTGCTTTTTACGGTGCGCCCCGGCCGGGAAAAAGAGCTGGAGGCAAGCCTGATGAACTCGCTGCGCCACCGGATTTATCCGGTTGGCATGATTACCAACGGCCAGGGCGTTATTCTGGAAAAAAGCGATGGGACCCGCAGCGATATTACCTTTCAAGGCTACGAACATTTAGCCGCTGGTAACAAATAACATGACCATCTAAACGGCCGGCATAAGGTGCCGTAACGAAGTTATAAAGAGACATGTTATGTCGTAACGGCTCCTAAACAGTTGTCAGTTGTCAATCGCCAACTGTGAGAGATCAAGGCAGATTGACCCTCTTGCGCTCTCAAACTGTCGGTATGTGATTCCCGCTCGATCAAGCATCATCTTTGCGGCCCGTACCGTATCGGTATCCTTGTATTTGTCTGACATATAGATAATCTCTTTGATTCCTGCCTGGATAATCACCTTGGTGCATTCGTTGCATGGAAACAGTCCCACGTAGATGCGGCAATTATTGAGGTTATAGGTGATCGAGTTGAGTACGGCATTGACCTCCGCGTGACACACGTAGGGGTATTTGGTGTCCAGAAATGTCCCTTCCCGCGCCCAGGGTAATTCATCATCAGAACACCCCCACGGAAAGCCATTATACCCGACACCGACGATCTTGTTCTGTTCATTGGCCACACAGGCGCCGACCTGGGTATTAGGATCCTTACTGCGCTGGGCAGACAGGATGGCTACTGCCATGAAGTACTCATCCCAGGAAAGATAGTCACTCCGCTTTTGTTCTTTCTTTTTCATAAGAGACTCTTTATAGACGATTTTAAGCGATTTCAGGAGATTACAGATTGGGGGTCCACTGTTTGATGGTCTTCTGCAAGCGGCCGTCCGCCTTGCTTTGCTGGATAAAATGATTGGCCTCTTGCCTCAGTTTCTCGTCTTCTTTTCTCATCTCCCAACCCAGATATTCTTCGGTCACCAGGGTCAGGATAGGGGTCAGCGCTGCGGACTTACCGGCAGCGTAATAGCAGATCGTGGGTGCGTCATGGAGGAAAAGATCTATCTTTTTAAGAGTCAAGGCCTGAATGGCGGCATCGACCTTTTGGAAACGCAGGATGCGGACGCCCTGAATATTCCTGGTAAGAAAAAGATCGCCGGCGCTTCCCTGAATAACACCCAGGGTAAATCCGGAATTTTCCAGGCTGTAGATTCCGGTGGAAAAGAGGGCTGTATCTCGAGATCGGACAAGCAGGATCTGCCCGCCACGCAGGTATGGCTCACTGGAGATTATGTTGCAATATTTGCTGGTTCCGATTTTCCGCCCGGACATGATAATGTCAATATGCCCTTCCAGCAGGGCTTCTGTTGCCCTTTTTTCCGGCACCTTGACAAATTGAACCGTCTTGCCGGAAAATGTTCCTAACTGCTGTGCCAGATCTGCTTC
>JANMTN010000145.1:0-1515 GCA_031390685.1 Desulfobulbaceae bacterium | reverse complement strand
GCCATGTTGAAACACTATTACCCCCATGTCCAGACCGTTGAGATGCGCGGCAACTTGCAGACCCGGATCCAGAAGATGCGGGACGGGGTCTGCGATGCCCTGATGCTGGCCTATGCCGGGGTCAAGCGCATGGAATATGAGGATATGATCGTCAAGGTCTTTCCGGAAGATGAATTCGTACCGCCCGTGGGTCAGGGCTGTATCGCCATTGAGTCCTCAGATCAGCTGTCGGCCGAGAAGAAGGCCATGATCCGTGCCTGTCTGAATAACCCGGACAGCGAGTCCTGTCTTCTTGCCGAACGGGCCTATCTGCGTAAACTGGAAGGGGGCTGCTCCATCCCGGCCTTTGGTCTGGCTGTCCTTGATAATGATATCCTGACCTTGACCGTCGGTCTGGCCAGCCTCGATGGAAGCACAATCCTCCGAAAGACGGGGCAGGCCCCCCGCCAGGATGCGGAAAAACTGGGGGAACGATTGGGAGATTATATCCTGGAGAACGGCGGCCGGGAAATGCTGGCGGAGATCCGCCGGCATCAGGGGTAAATTTGTGTTATTTTATCTACGCAGAGATTAACCGGTTTGAGTAACGGCACCTGCAATACTTTGCCAGGGAAGCAAAGACTCCGGTCCTGCCAGCCTGCGTAAATCAAGTAAGCCAGAAAAAAAGCTTTGTTTCTGGCTCCTTTATTGGTATACGGCGCCAGCCGCGCACAGAAAAAGCAGAACAGATTGCTGTTTCTGTGGCGCGACATAAGAGGCCGTAAATGTAATGAGCAAGAAAAAGACTTTGCTCATTGCATAACGGCCTCTAAATAGTCAATCCACGTCTCAAATCCCTCGCCGCTGGTGGCGGAGAGGGCCATGATCTGTAACCTCGGGTTGAGGTGCAGGGCATCGGCCCTGGCCTCGGCAACCGGAAAGTCAAAGTAGGGCAGCAGATCAATCTTGGTGATCACAAAGATCTGGGAGCTGATAAAGGCCCTGGGGTATTTGGCCGGTTTGTCAGGGCCCTCCGGCACCGAGACCAGCACCACCCGCTGGTGTTCTCCGAGATCGAAGGTGGCCGGACAGACCAGATTCCCCACATTTTCAATAAAGAGCAGATCCAGCTGGTCGCCGCCCGGTTCCTGCTCCAGCAGGTGCAGTCCCTTGTGGATCTGCGCCGCATCCAGATGACAGGCGCCGCCCGTGGTCATCTGCACCACCGGCACTCCTTTGGCCCTGATCCGCTGGGCGTCGCGGTCGGTCTCGATATCGCCTTCAATCACCCCTATCCTGATTTTTCCTTTCAGCCGTTCAATAGTCTTTTCAAGCAGGGTAGTCTTGCCGGAACCCGGACTGGAGATCATATTGATGGCCACGACCCCCATGGCCTCAAAGTGGGCCCTGTTCTCGGCGGCAATGGCATCATTGGCGGCAAGCAGGCTCTGGTGGACCTCAATGACTCGCGAGTCTGTCTTGTGGCTGTGGTTGTGGTTATCTGTAAGATCGCATCCGCAGGAATCACACATGGGG
>JANMTN010000144.1:0-5192 GCA_031390685.1 Desulfobulbaceae bacterium | reverse complement strand
CATCTCCAGGACCGGCTGGTGGAAGGGATCATCAAGACGGTGATCGAGACCACGGACCTGATCATGGCCGAGCCCAGCCACGCCCAAGCCCGCGCCTCCTTCATGTGGACGGCCACCCTGGCCCTGAACGGCCTGACCCCGGCCGGGATCGGCGAATACAGCTTTCCCAACCACATGATCGAGCATGCCATGAGCGCCATCTACAATATCCCGCACGGGGCCGGGCTCTCCATTGTGATGCCTGCCTGGATGAAGTGGTACGCCTCCAAAAACCCCAGCCAGTTCCAGCGGTTTGCCAAGGAGATTTTCGGGCTGGATTCCGGTGCAGCAGGGATTGCTGCCCTGGAACAGTGGTTTGTAACGATCAAATCGCCGGTGCGTCTGGGCGAGGTGAAAATCCCCGCCGCCGACATCGAGGCCATCGCCGAAAACGCTGAAGGCCTGGCCAGACAATGGGGTATTGGTGGGCTCTACACCAGGGAAACCATTGCCGAGATCCTGAGACTGGCAGTGTAAGAACAGCTCCTGCCGTCAAGCCCTGCCCTCTTGGGGTGCAAGCGCTTTGCCTTCGACACGTCGGAGGTCACTTATATCTCTATGAACAGTTAAGCCACAAACAAAGGGGAAAATCATGGATTACGCAGGATTTTGGAAGCGGTTCGCCGCCGCCATTATAGATATGATCGTTACAATGACAGGAGGTTTTGCCATCGGATTTGTGCTCGGCATGGTCATGATAGCAGGAGGAACAAAGGAGCCCACAGTCCTGCAAGGCATAAACTTCATCATCAGTATCATTCTTGGATGGATTTACTTTGCGGCGATGAAAAGCTCACCGGCACAAGGCACCCTTGGGAAAATGGCATTAGGGATAAAAGTCACTGACATCGATGGGGACAAAATCGGCTTCGGCAAGGCAACCGGCCGTCATTTCGGCAAGTATTTATCGAGCATTATCCTGGCGATTGGATACATCATGGTTGCGTTCACCCAGAAGAAGCAGGGACTTCATGACATGATGGCCGGATGCCTCGTGGTCAACAAATAAAAAAAAGGAAGTGACCCTCATTTCCCTACTCCTCAAGAGTAGCTGTAAGAGAGATCATCATGACATTGTGCCCATGCGGTTCAAAACGCGCCTTTGATGAGTGCTGTGGACCAATTATCGCGGGAATCCCTGCGCCCACCGCGGAAGCCTTAATGCGCTCGCGCTATACCGCTTTTGCCCAGCGGACGCTCGATTATGTTGATCGTACGCATGCGCCTGAGGTTCGTGATGACTTTAATCGTGCGGAGGCAGAACGTCTGGCCGAAGAATGTGAATGGCAGAGCCTGGAAATCCGGAGCGCTACAGAAACCGGCGATACCGCCGAGATTGAGTTCGTGGTGCGGTTTCGCCGGGACTACAAGGACATCACCCATGCGGCATTGTCTCGTTTTCGCCGGGACCATGGCCAGTGGTTCTATGTCAGCAGTGATATTAATCCACACAGCCCACCGCAGCGGGTCACGAAGGTTGGACGTAACGACCCCTGCCCCTGCAACTCCGGCAAAAAAGCCAAGAAATGCTGTGGCACCACCACGGAGCAGAAGTAAGGATGGCACAGCATTTTCAGTGTATCGCCTGCGGGAAGTGCTGTGCTGGCGCAGGTCCCCCTTTTGCGGTGCTACGCCGAGTACATGCTGAATTATTCACCCTCGCTTGTGAATAATTTGCTCCAGGCATCGAGCAAAGATAAAGCGGGGCATGTCGTCACCAGCCTCTCTTCTTTTCTGACCGCCACCAAAAACCCAGATGCCAAACACATTGCCCAGCTGCAATTACCGATACTCAACGACTACGTCACAAAAACGGCAGGGGATCCGCAATTGACCGATTTCCACAAAAATTACTTGAATTGGTCGAAAGAAATGGCCTATTTGGCGCAACGCCCATAAGTAAAAGGGACAAGGAGAGGACGTTCCTTCTCTTGAATTTTTTTACAATATTCCCCAAGATCCTTTCCGGATCACTTCTCCGCTCCTTGAAGCGACTTACTCCCGCAACCCCGCCTGTTCAGACTCCGCCAGATATTTCCTGGCCCCGGCCAGGGCGTCATCGATATTCCCGAAGATAAACTCCTGGCCGATCTTCTCGGTAAAGCGGTTACGGTCAAGGGAGGCCTGAAGACGGGGCCGGACGCCGGACAGGATCAGGGCGGTGCCGTCCTTGCGGGTTTTGGTCAGCAGATCCTCCAGGGCTTGCAGCGCCGTGGCGTCGATGGTCAGGATATGGCGCATCCGCAGGATCAACACCTTAGCGGGGCTTTTAACGATGTTTAAAGTATCCTTGAACTGGGTGACGGCCCCAAAGAAAAACGGCCCGTAGATCTCAAACACCTCCACCCCTTTGGGAACCTCGCGGGTAGCGATGGCCAGGGCGTCCTCCTTGCCATACTCCTCATTGAGCTCACTGGTGATGTTGCGCACCTCGGTGACCTGGGCCATGCGGGCCATGAAAAGCAGGGCAGAGAGGACGACTCCGGTCTGGATGGCCACGGTCAGATCGACAAAAACCGTGAGAAAAAAGGTGCTGAGCATCACCAGGATATCCGATTTTGAGGCGCGGAACAGCTTGGCAAAATGACGCCATTCGCTCATGTGGAAGGCAACCACCAGCAAGATCGCCGCCAGGGTAGGCATGGGAATAAGCACGGCCCAACGGCCAAAGAGCAGCAGGATCAGGAGCAGGGTAACGGCATGCACCATCCCTGCCACCGGGGTGCGGCCGCCGTTCTTAATATTGGTCGCGGTCCGGGCGATGGCGCCGGTGGCCGGAATCCCGCCGAAGAAGGGCACGGCGATATTGGCAACCCCCTGGGCCACCAGCTCCATGTTGGAGCGATGGCGCATCCCGGTCATACCGTCGGCCACCACTGCGGACAGCAGCGACTCGATCGCCCCTAACAGGGCGATGGTCAGGGCAGGAGAGATCAGTTGCGGCAGCATGGCCCAGTCCAAGTGGGGCAGCCTCGGCATGGGCAGCATACTGGGTACGCTGCCGAACTGCGAACCGATGGTCGCCACCGGCAGGGCCAGAAAATGGACCATCCCGGTACCGACCAGGATGGCGATGATGGAGCCGGGAACCTTTCTGGTCAGCCTGCCCCAGAAGATAATAATCAACAGCGAAATACCGCCCACCAGCAGGGCCGAGGGATTCAGGGTGTCGGCATGGTGTGCGTAGTCCAAAACCTTGTGGATAAACTCGCCGGACAGCGCGGGGATGGTCAACCCGAAAAAATCTTTGATCTGGGTGGTGGCGATGATCAGGGCGATGCCGCTGGTGAAGCCCACGGTCATGGGATAGGGGATAAACTTGATCACCGCCCCCAGCCGCGCCAGACCCATGGCGACCAGGAGCACCCCGGCCATCAGGGTGGCCATGGCCAGGCCGTCATAACCGAACTTGCTGACAATCCCGAACACCACGACAATAAAGGCGCCGGTGGGGCCGCCGATCTGCACCCGGCTGCCGCTCAACAGCGAGATGAGAAAGCCGGCGATGATGGCGGTAAAGATGCCCTGCTCCGGCTTGACCCCCGAGGCAATAGCAAAGGCGATGGCCAGGGGTAGGGCAACGATGCCGACCAGGACTCCAGCCATGATCTCGCGACCCAGCTGCTTGCGGTCACAACCATCCTTGATACAGGAAAAAAACTCAGGAACCAAACGAGTGCTCATCGGACAAATCCCTCCAGAATACTACAGTATCGCCGGGTAGATATCAGAAGGTCGGGGGGCTTTACGCGAGAGACAAGCAGGGTAAAAGCGGGGCCAGGTGATAGGTACCCGACGGACAACGTATTGCCATGCACGTCAGGCAGAAGACAACAGGGCTTCCACCCTGTTACAGAACTCTACATGTAGAAAAAGCGGTTTAAATTTACTGGGAGAAATTCGGCCATGTCCCCCAGTTCTTCCTGAAACACATCAGGCCGGAAGCCAAGGCCCACCTGTATTTCTTGGGTAATATGGAAAGTACCCCTTGTTTTTTTCATCTACTTATAACCAGACAAATATTCTTACGGCGTTGCCTGCGGCTTGTCAATAATTTTCAGGAAAAAACGAATGTATTGTGTGTTTGTTGAAAAGATGCGAAAAGGTATTCGAGAGTTGCAACAAAAAATCAGAACCGGACAATCAATCTTCACCTTTTCAACTCGCCCATGCCTTTTAATATTGAACAAGCTTTACAAATCCTCGAACAGGAGGTGCGGAACTATCAGGTGCCGGTGGTGGATCTGATTGCCGTGCAGACCCATGACCCCTTCAAGGTCCTGGTGGCGACCATCCTTTCGGCCCGGACCAGGGATGAGGTGACCGCCCAGGCCGCCGCCCGCCTCTTTGCCAAGGCCCCTACCCCTCAGGCCCTGGCCGCACTCGACGAAAAAACCCTGCAGCAGCTCATCTATCCGGTGGGATTCTACAAAAACAAGGCCCGCTATCTGGCCGCCCTGCCCGCCATCCTTGACCAGAAATTTGCCTCTCAGGTACCAGACGAGATCGAGCAACTCACCTCCCTGCCAGGCGTTGGCCGGAAAACCGCCAACCTGGTACGGGCGCAGGGATTTGGCAAACCAGCGATCTGTGTCGATACCCATGTCCACCGGATCATGAACATCTGGGGCTATGTGCAGACCACAACCCCCTTGCAGACCGAAATGGCCCTGCGGGCAAAGCTCCCTGAACGCTACTGGATCCGGGTCAACTCCCTGCTGGTGGCCTTTGGCCAGGGAACCTGCCGACCGGTGGGACCGCACTGTGACAGTTGCGTCCTTGCCGCCCTCTGTCCCCGGATCGGCGTGACCCCAAGAAAACTCAAGCTTACACGGCCCGAAAAGCAATCGGGGATCAAGAGGATGATCTCCTGGAATGTTAATGGCCTGCGCGCTGTGGCCAGAAACGGCTTCACCAATATCGTGCGCGATCTGGCCCCTGATATCCTTGCCCTCCAGGAGATCAAGGTCTCCCCGGAACAATTGCCGGACTCGATACGGGAGATGGCCGGGTTTACCAGTTATTTCCATCCTGCCCGCAAGAAGGGCTACTCGGGGGTGGCCATTTACAGCCGGGTGGCGGCAGACAGGGTCTATCATGGCCTTGGCGACCACCGCTTTGATGAGGAAGGACGGGTCCTGACCCTGGAGTTT